>JBAZOY010000076.1:0-10096 GCA_041648505.1 Syntrophales bacterium
TATTGTTCCTGTTCGCCCTTTCTATTTCTCTTGTGTCTTGCATAAGCTGGATTCTGGAAAAGCCCTCCTTCGTTCTTCGCGAGATCACCCTCAGTCCCCGTTCCTTCACGGAGATGACTCTTCTTCTCGGTATCGAGGTACAAAATCCTAACCGTCTTGACCTTACGCTCAAATCTTTTGAATATACCGTTTACCTTAACAACGAAGAAATCGGAAATGGCCGCTTGGAAAAGGAACTCCTGATTCCCTCATCATCAATAACACGATTAGAGGCACCTGTCGTTGCAAAGTTCAAAGACTTGGGCGGAAGCCTGAAGAACATTATTACCGGGGATAATTTGCCTTACAAGATAGAGGGAAAGGCCGATGTTAAAACGGTCTTCGGAAGTCTCTATTTCCCCTTATCTAAAGAGGGGCGTATTAACTTGAAAAGATAATACGGGGAAATGAACCGCCCGGTTGAGCGATTTTGAAAAATCAGTAATCGAATTTCTTGTTTAGTCCTTCCTGAAAGCGGGAATTGACTGATTTTGAAAATTATGCAAGATTGCAATTAATAATGATGGGCCTACTGTGGTTGCAACAGAAACCACGCTGCGAGAAGATGTTTTGGGCAACAGGAAAAGGAGAGACGTAATGGGAGACAAAGGCGGCAAGAAAGATAAGGAAAAAGGTCATAAACAGAACGCCGAAAAACAGAAACAAAAGTCAAAAAACAAGCTTGATAAGCAACCCAAAAGAAAGCCTTGATAGAAATCATGGTGCGGAGATCTGCACAACAGCTTCGCCGGCTTGAAGTGTAAGGACGACGGTAACGAGCATCAAAATAAAAGTATCATATAAAGCCGCTCTTCTATCCACATTCGTCTTTCCTGGTGTTGGCCAACTCTGCCAATTATTGATAGAAACCGTTAAATCATCGTCCAACATTACGGCGCGCGGTCGTTGAAAGCCATCGAAACGAGGTGTCCCGAAATGGCGAAAAAATCCTTTCCCTTGTCCAAAGTCTATGGCCTGCTCGAGCCAGGGCCAGTCGTGATGGTCACGACCGCCCGCAATGGGCGCCCAAACATCATGACCATGTCGTGGCACGCCATGATGGAATTTGAGCCGCCGCTAGTGGGTTGCGTCATCAGTAATCGCAACCATTCCTTCGGCCTGTTGAAGGCAACCAAAGAATGCGTCATTAACATTCCTACAGTGGAGATGGTTGAAAAGGTCGTGGGTTGTGGCAATACGTCGGGGGCGAACGTAGACAAGTTCGAGAGGTTTTGCCTCACGCCGAAGCCTGCTGCGGAAGTCGGTGCACCTCTCATCGAGGAGTGCTTTGCAAATCTCGAGTGCCGGGTGGCCGACACAAGTATGGTGTCCAAGTATTGTCTGTTTGTCGTTGAAGTCATCAAGGCATGGATCGACCCCGCAGTGAAAAACCAGCGGACGCTTCATCATCTTGGAAGGGGAAACTTCATGGTTGCCGGTGAAAAGATCAAGCTAAAGTCAAAGATGAAATAGTGATAGGATGTCTCTCATGCCTGAAGCGCGTTGCCAAAGAAGTGCGCACATGAACGATTATACGGGACCTCTTCAACCGCTATGTTTTTGTCGTACCGCCCGTGAACCCTCCATCCATCGTTTGATGCGGTTGGCATCACCGCAACAGGTCAATTTGCCTTGAGCATCAAGAAGCACAATCAGCACCGGACGATTGGCCAGCTTCGACTGCATCACAAGGCAACGGCCTGCCTCATCGATAAAACCCGTCTTAGAGAGTCCGATCTGCCAGCGAGAATTCCGGATCAGGCGATTGGTGTTATGAAATTGCAGTGTACCACGGCCTGAACGGATTGTGGTTTCTTCGCGGGTGGTGTATTCACGGATAAGGGGATACTGGTAGGCTGCATCCACCATCCGCGCCAAGTCCCGAGCAGAGGAGACGTTACCACCGGAAATCCCGGCGGGATCTTCGAAGCGGGTCTCAACGAGTCCCAGGGACCGAGCCTTGGCATTCATGGCCGCAACGAAAGTGCTGGGACCGCCCGGATACGTCCGCCCCAAAGCATGAGCGGCACGGTTTTCGGAAGCCATCAGAGCTATTAACAGGGCATCTCCACGTGTAAGACTGGTATGGACAGGCAGGTGGGAGCGGCTATGGCGAAGAGTATCCACGTCTTCAGATACAATGGTAAGCGATTCATCAAGGTCCATTTCGGCATCCAGCACTACCATGGCGGTCATGAGTTTGGTGATGGAGGCAATGGGCAGTACTGCCTCTGCCTGTTTCTGAACCAAACATTCACCTGTCCGCTGGTCCTTCACCAATGCGGAGGCGGAGTGCAGAACGAGATTCTGCGGAGCCCGGACGACCTTAACGTGAGAACTGTTTTCATGGGTAGCTGGAGTTCTCGTCGCATCTGAAAATCCTACAACCCCCGGGAGCGCCAGGATCGCTCCAGTCAGGAGGATTACCAATGCCAAGAGATATCGATGTGTCATGCTTTCTCTCCGTCACTATTTAAGATACCGATTTGCGATTACATTTCATCAGGCCTTATGAAGTCAAAATCTGCTCCACCATGATACCCGACCGCTTATTTTCCGGGCGGTATTCGGGGGACGACGTGGTATTTGGGGTACGGTATACACAATTAAATGCAAGCAAAGCTGAATTACGTACAGTGTCAGTGTCACCGGAATGAAGACATTTGATGCTTCTTAATTTATATAGATCAGGCCATGAAAAAAAGGTATCTGAACGGAGCCTTTTCTTTCTGACCATTGTTAGCTGGAAGCTATCATAGAATTATATCGCTTTCAAGTGGGGAATAAGATAAATCCTCTCCATAGCCTTAAGGCAGCCGATGACAGCGGGTGTAACTCCTAATACGGGGACTGCTGCAGCTGGAGGTGGAGCCGCGGGGAAAATACATTTCTAGGAGGGCCGCCACTTATTTTCTTTTTTTGTGTTGACATTGTGCAGCAGTCTGAGTTTTTTCGCTTCCACGCTTCTATTCCAAAGTTAACAATCAGGCGGGTCACAACAAGAAAATCTACTGCACAGATAATGGGCTTGCGGTATCGACGGACTTCCGTTTCAGTGCGGACAGGGGAACGCTCTATGAAAATCTCGTGGCCGGCGCTCTGAAAAAAGAGGAAATCGCTGGTCGTATTTCCCTGTTCTACTGGAAGAGTCCTCAAAATGAGGAAGTGGATTTTGTCATCAAAGAGGGCTTGCATGTGGTGCGATTGATTCAGGTCTGTTCGGATATTTCGAACCCGAAGACCCTGAAGAGGGAAATGCGGGCGCTGATCAAGGTCTCTCAGGAATTGCATTGCGATGAACTATTGCTGATCAATGACCGTGTCGACCGGACGGAGACGTTCAAATGGCACGATGCCGAGCGCCAGATCCGGCTGATGCCGTTGTGGCAGTGGCTTAAGTAAAAAGGGAAAGAGCCCAATTAAGCGTACCACCCGCTTAGTATGCCATAACCTCTGGACAAATATAAATTTGGGAAGCGGCAATTTATCCCAGTGAGGCAGGTAAGAGTAATTTCCTGATATCGATGATTGACTGATTTTGAAAGGTATGCAAGATTACAAATATTAATAGTTGATATACTGTGGTAACGCTGAAATTAACAAAATGTGATAGTGATCATGAATACAGATCAGGAATGGGAAGAATACAGAGGAGAGAATAGAGGCTCTTTCATCTGTCCGGAATGTGCACCAGATATAAAAACTTCATCTACATATCGACCGTGCCGCCTGACAAAGATGAATGATCGCTTTTGTTTTGTATGACACTATGTCGCGAAAATCGATAATTATGTTTGGAATGGTCATAGGTTCCATGGCAGGAGGGTATGTACCCGTGCTAATGGGCGCTGATACATTTTCATGGACTTCACTGCTTGGAAGTACTGCCGGTGGAATACTTGGCATATGGCTTGCTTGCAAACTTTCACCCTAAGGCGACCTATCAACCCCATAAAGCGGGCCAGCGTTTTAAAGGTTCCGAGGTGTAATCGCAGATAGGATGGCTATACTCGATTTCCACCGGGAATCGTTAATTTCGACCTTTAAGTGGTTCTGTGGACTTGTAGGAGAACAGAGCGATTTACAGAATGACCACTTGTGAAAAATCTTCAGGCGGGGCTTTTTTATTGAAACTTTCCTGAAAGCGGGAATTGACTGATTTTGAAAATTATGCAAGATTGCAATTAATAATGATGGGCCTAGTGTGGTTGCAACAGAAACCACGCTGCGAGAAGATGTTTTGGACAACAGGAAAAGGAGAGACGTAATGGGAGACAAAGGCGGCAAGAAAGATAAGGAAAAAGGTCATAAACAGAACACCGAAAAACAGAAACAAAAGTCAAAAAACAAGCTTGATAAGCAGCCCAAAAGAAAGCCTTGATAGAAATCAGGGGGCGGAGATCTGCACAACAGCTTCGCCGGCTTGAAGTGTAAGGACGACGGTAACGAGCATCAAAATGGAGGTTATCGGGGGTCGATGACAACAATTGGTATTGTGTCCCCCGAATTATGCCCCGAATTATGCACGAATTATGCCTACTTATGTGGCGGTCAATTTTTTTCTGTGAATTTGACGGCCCGCGGACGAGATCTGAAAAATCCTTACTGTCGATCTAAATCGTCAGGGAAAGGGGAATGCCATGGAACCACAACTTGATCCCAAACTTCCACTTTTACAGGATGCCGACGTAGAAAATAAAATAGTCCTCCTGCGTGTTGACCATAATGTGGTTAAAAAAGGAATTATTGAAGACCCATTCAGAATAGATCAAACCATTGGAACCATCTTTAGCATCGTTGAGAGGGGCGGCAGACCGATTATCATGACACATATCGGAAGGCCACGAGACAAAGCGGGTAAAATTAAAACAGATAAATCCACTTCAGTTGATCCCATTGCGGAATATCTGGAGCGCAAACTTCATACAAAGATATACTGCCCGACGTTCAGGCCGGAAGGTGATGAAGGCATAAAAAGCATCGACACATCGATAAATCTTGCCGTAAAAAATCTGAAAGAAAAAAGGATCGGCGCCATATACCTTCCGAATACGAGATGGTTCCAAGGAGAAGAGTCAAAAACGGAGGACAGTGACGCCTTCGCACGTCAGCTGGCGGGTCTGGCCGACGTCTTTGTCAACGATGCTTTCGGATCCTGGCAGCCTCACGCCTCCACATATCACATAACGAAGTACCTCCCGTCATTTGCGGGATATCTCATGCAAAAGGAGTTACAGAATCTTTCGCAGGTTCTGCAGCCCGAAAGGCCGTTCATCTCCGTCGTGGCAGGTTCAAAATATAATACAAAGATCGGTCCCCTTAACGAAATCTATAAGAAAGTTGATAAATTGATCCTCGGCGGGATAATTTATAATACCTACCTCTGCGCAAAATATGATGTATCGATCAGCGGTATTGAACAGGAAGATATCGAAGCTGCCGGGAATCTCATTGAGATGGACAAGAAACATCATAAGATACTGGAACTTCCGTATGTGTATGAATCGGATACCATGGAAGGAAAGATTGAGGGGAAATACAGGATCAGGTCGATAAAGGAATTCAATAAAGGTGCGAAGCTTCCTTATATTCTTGATATTGCAAAAGAATCGTTCGAAGACCCGGAGGTATCAGATACTCTGAACTCAGCAAAAACCATTTTTGTTAATGCTGTTATGGGATATACGCCGCACTTTACCGAAGGTTCGGCAGCCCTGGACAGCAAAATCGACCATAACGCAGAAGCTATCAAACTCTATGGCGGCGGCGACACACTTCAGGAATTCAAGAATCTGTGTCCCGGGCTGTATCTCTCAACCCTTGATAACTCAAAATATTACTTTTTCACCGGCGGCGGAACGGTTCTGAAAGCAATCGAGGAAGGCACACCATACGGTCTTGAACCAGTGAAGGCTCTGATAGAAAACGGCGGGAAAGCGCCCTGAAGGGATAATGCCCGGCCCGGCAGTTTTTCGTTCTGTGACCCAAAATACATGGGAAGATAAATAGGTGGCTTTTCCCGGTCAGATCAATAAATCAATGGAGGATGCTATGGGACACATTACTAACCCTGAACAAGAATATCGTATCCTTCAACAAAGGCTGGACCAGAAAGTTCAGGGCGCACCCTATTCACTGACCCTGATGAAAATATTAAACATGCTGTTTTCTCCCGAAGACGCAGCATTGGCCTGGAAACTCCCCCACAATTTCACACCTCTGGAAACTCTGTCGGATAATCTCAAAATCCCCAAAGATGAACTTAATGACAAATTGACTGACATGGCCCAACGGGGGTTGGTATTTGATATTGAGCACAAGGGTCAGCGCTATTTCACTCTGCCCCCGGTTGTAATCGGCTTTTTTGAATTCACTTTCATGCGCACCCGCTCTGACATGCCGATGAAAGAACTGGCGCGTCTTTTTGAAAAGTATTTCTACGAAAACGAAAATTTTGTCCGCACACATTATCAGGGGCAGACCCAACTTTTTCGATCCTTAGTCAGGGAAGAAGCGATTCCGGCGAGCGATCATACTGAAATCCTTGACTGGGAAAGGGCAACGCACATTGTTTCTTCCGCGTCTTCGATATCGGTTGGTATTTGCCAATGCCACCACACCGCTCAACTTCTTGAACAGGCTTGTAACAGGCCTCAAGAGACATGCCTCACTTTCAACTTTGCGGCAGAGAGTTTGAGCCGGAATGGAATTGCCCGTGCTATCACAAAAGATGAAGCCATAAACATTCTGGGGAAGTGCAAGGAGAGCGGCCTGGCCCAGACTGGAGACAACGTGCGGCGCAAGGTAAATTTTATCTGTAACTGCTGTGGATGCTGCTGCCATGTAATGAGGGCTTT
Organism: Syntrophales bacterium; assembly: GCA_041648505.1. Lineage (GTDB taxonomy): Bacteria > Desulfobacterota > Syntrophia > Syntrophales > CG2-30-49-12 > JBAZOY01. The sequence goes on from JBAZOY010000076.1 coordinate 6,897, forward strand.
AAAGACCTTTGACCTCCATCCGGGCATTGTCACCTCGAACTGGATCATGAAGGTAGACCAAGACAAATGCAAGGGGTGTGGTGAGTGCGCCAAGGCATGTCCGGTAGATGCAATCAATATCAACGAAAAGAAAGAAGGCGACAAGACGAAAAAGTGGGCAGTTCTTACAGAAAAAACCTGTTTGGGATGTGGGGTCTGCAGCACAAAATGCAAGACCGGTGCGGCAACGATGAAGTCACGCCCACAAAGAGTGGTAGTGCCGGAAACTGTTTTTGAGCAGAGGGTTGCGATGGCTATTGAACGCGGGAAATTATCCGACCTGCTCTTTGATGACCCTGGAAAATTCAGCCATCGGGCAATGGGGCTGGTTATCAGGCTCTTAGAGAACTCTGCACCATTCAAAGCAGCGCTGGCCAGGGAGTCTATAAAATCATCATTTCTGAACATTATAGTTAAAGGTGCAAAGAAAAGTGCGGGAGATCTCGCAGAACTTGTCACCTGAATTCACTAGAAAATATAAATCAAAGCGCTATCTTCGTTGGCATCGTCGTCGGCTCCTCGACGTACGTTTCATGTGCGCCTGCGTCGCCTCCTCCTTGCCGCCTTGATCCCATCTTTGATTTAAAACCGGGCTTAATCTCTGCTTCTGCTACTTTCAGCACGCGGCTACGGCGAGATTGTCCTTCATCTGTTCCGAATCACAATTCTCAAGGTACTCATCGAATCCCATCATCCGGTCAATGATTCCGGCCGGTGTGATCTCTACGATCCTGTTGGCCACGGTGGATACCAGCTGGTGGTCGCGGGAGGAGAAGAGCAACACTTCGGGGAAGGTGGTGAGGGCGTTGTTTAAGGCGGTGAGTGATTCCAGATCCAGATGGTTTGTCGGCTCGTCAAGCATGAGGACATTAGCGTCGGTGAGCATAATTTTCGCCAACATGCAGCGGACCTGCTCCCCGCCGGAGAGGTTGCTTACTTTCTTCATGACCTCCTCCCCCGAGAAGAGCATCCTTCCGAGAAAACTCCTCGCAAAGATCTCACTGTCACAGGGAGGAAACTGACAGATCCAGTCAATGAGGTTCATGTCGTTTCTGAAGTAAGAACCGTTATCCTTGGGGAAATAGGCGGAGGTAATAGTCGTTCCCCAGCGAAAGCTCCCGCTGTCCGGCTCTATTTCCCCTGCCAGTATCTGGAAGAGAGTCGTCTTGGCGAGGCTGTCACCGCCTACAAAGGCTATCTTGTCACCTTTGTTTACGTTGAGGGTCAGGTCATTCAATACGTCAACCCCCTGTATCCTTTTGGAAAGCCCCTGTATCTCGATGATGGTGTTGCCGCAGGGGCGCCCGGGTTTAAAGCTGATGAACGGGTACTTCCGGGAAGAAGGCGGCATATTCTCTATGGTCAGCTTGTCCAGCAGCTTTTTCCGCGAAGTAGCCTGCTTCGACTTGGAGGCGTTGGCGCTGAATCTCTGTATGAACATCTTTAGATCATTCGCTTTTTCTGTTGCTTTTCTTTTTGCGTTCTGCTTCTGCTTCAGGATGAGTTGGCTTGCCTCGTACCAGAAGTCGTAGTTTCCCAGGTACACCTGAATCCTGCTGAAGTCTATATCCGCGGTGTGAGTGCAGACCTGGTTCAGGAAGTGGCGATCGTGGGAGACGACGATGACTGTGTTCAGGAAACGGCAGAGAAATTCTTCCAGCCAGGCGGTAGACTTAAGGTCAAGGTGGTTTGTCGGTTCGTCCATCAGAAGCACATCCGGATTGCCGTAGAGGGCTTGGGCGATAAGGACACGGACTTTATCACCGCCGTCGAGGTCCTTCATCTTTTTTGAGAGAAGCGTCTCTGGTATGCCCAGACCTTTCAGGAGCACCGCCGCCTCAGACTCGGCTTCGTAGCCGTTCATTTCGGCGAATTCCGCCTCCAGTTTTCCCAGGAGCATCCCCTCCGCTTCCGAAAACTCTGCTTTGGCATAGAGTGCCTCACGCGCTTCCAGCACCTCGTAAAGCCTTGAGTACCCCATGATGACGGTATTGATTACCGTCTCCTCTTCGAAGGCAAAGTGATCCTGTTTAAGTACGGAGAGTCTCTCTTGCGGTCCGATGGCAATCTCACCTTTATCCGGTTCCACATCTCTGGAAAGTATCCTCAGAAAAGTTGATTTTCCTGCTCCGTTGGCGCCGATGAGTCCATAGCAGTTCCCTGGTGCAAATTTTATATTGACGTCTTTAAACAACACCTTCTTGCCATAGGAGAGGGTGACGTTTGATACATTTATCATGTTTTCATACCTTTACGAGAATGTCCGCTCGAATAATTCGGCGATGGCCTTCCTGCCGTTTTCTTCGAGAAAACGCGTCCCTGTCCCTGTGAAATGAACGTGGCTGATGATCGGCCCGTCTCCACTCTTATATTCAACCCAATCAACTTTCTTCCAGATGAACCACCTGCTGCATTTCTGATCGAACACGCATAATGGCTTGTTGCACAACTTGGCAAACTCAGCACCCCATCCTGTGCCGCCCTTTACGGTCTTGTCCTTCAGTATTTCGCCAATTACGTAAATTTCCTGACCTCTGTTCACCTGATACCAAATGCTTTGCAGCACTTGTCTAATGGTCGGCTTTGCCGTATACGGGCGATTCATCAATCGCGAAACATATTCCAGGCTGACATCGCCATTTTTCAGTTCTTCGGGATTGAGAACATGCAAGCCCCGGTGGCGGACGATATTGTGTCCTTCAAACGAAAAATTTACTTCTGTAATACCAAAACGTTCCGCATTGGCCCCAAATTCAGCTTCCGCGCCCTTAATGCCGCCGCTGAATAAAATTGCCTCTTCTTTATTCATCTTCATTCCTTTCGATAGAGCCAAAGCTCTTGATTTCGTTGAACTGTTTTACTTTAGGTTCCGGCAGAAATAAAAACCACCATGACTCTCAAGAGCATGGTGGTTAACTTTGCACTTAAAAATGTCCTGATCTAACTTTGATGCTCCTTGCCTGCCGGCAACTGATTTCTTGTGCATCTACTGGCGTTCAATATAGTGTGTCTTTCCCTAAAAGTCAAGCAGTAGTGTTAGTAACAAATGATATGTCCGGTATTGTAGCACATAATCTGTCCGGTTTAGGATGGTCACCATTGGAGGTGACCAATGAGATGGACAGAGGTGCTAGAGGAGATCCGGAAGATGCGATTTGAGG
>JBAZOY010000077.1:0-9951 GCA_041648505.1 Syntrophales bacterium
AAATGTGGAGATGGTAAAAGGAATTACCGTGGATATTGAAGTTCCCGCAGAGGCGGAGATCGTTCTCGAAGGTTACGTCCTCCCTGAAGAAAGGAGGATAGAAGGACCATTCGGCGATCATACGGGGTATTATTCTCTCCAGGACGAATATCCTGTCTTTCACGTAACCGCGATAACCCACAGGAAAAATGCCGTTTACAGCGCTACGGTCGTTGGCCGCCCACCTATGGAAGACTGCTATCTGGCCAAAGCAACGGAGATGATATTCCTCCCCATGCTGCAGAAGATCATGCCGGAAATCGTGGATTATGTTATGCCCTGGGAAGGCGTTTTTCATAATATTACTATTGTCGCAATTGATAAAGAATATCCCGGACACCCGAAGAAAATTATACACGGCCTTTGGGGAATGGGGCAGATGAGCTTCTGCAAGATGATCGTTGTAGTGGAAAGTACTGCCGACCTTGACGACCTGAAGGGACTTTTTACAAAGATCCTGACCACAATTGACTTAAAGAGCGATATTGTTATTACTGAAGGGATACTGGATGCCCTGGATCATTCGGCGCCAAATCCCCTCTTTGGTGGAAAAATAGGGATTGACGCCACGGAAAGAATCAGCGGAGACGTGGCCAGGGAAATTGGAAGCCCGGATCGTGACGGTGGTGACTTTCCTTCGCAGGAAGAGATACTCAGTGAGCTGAAAATCATTGACGGAAGCTTTATCTCCTGCCGGGTGCCATTTACATCAGTAGCACACCCCCTTATTCTCCTGAAGGTGGATAAAGGTCCCGGGAAAAACGGCCCCTTTTTTACCGAGCAGATTTTCCGCGCCAAAACAATCCCACCGCAAAGTATTACTGTCCTATATGATGCGGATATTGATCTTCAAGATAATTCTCTTCTTCTGTGGAAAGCATTCAATAACGTTGATCCCCTGAGGGACATTACTATCAGGACCAATCAAGCGGTTATTGATGCGACTAAAAAGGGACAAGACGATGGTCATCTGCGGCCATGGCCGGATGATGTTGTGATGACAAGAGAAATCAAGAAAAGAGTTACGGCAAGAATAGATGAACTGGGGCTTTCCAGAGTTTTTTAAAAAGTGCCGGTCATAATTTCAGCAACGAATATTCTTTTCAGTAGCATTTCAAGCTTGAATCCTATCAATCTTTCTGGTAGAAAATAAGCATTCAAATATGGGAGGAAATGTATTCATGAAAGTCTTGGCCTCAACTGGAAGAGAAGATGTAGCAATGGTTTATATGGCTGAGACTGGGCAGGGAAAACTGGTAGAGTTTGTGGAATCTATCCAACCACCGCTACCTAGAGAAAAAAAGTGGGTTCTGATCGTCTCTACTCTGGTTGGTTGTCCTGTGGGATGCCGCATGTGTGACGCAGGCAGCTATTACGAAGGAAAATTATCCCGAGAAGATATCTTCGACCAGATAGATTTCCTGGTGAAAAAGAGGTTTCCTGATGGCAGTGTCCCGGTGGAGAAATTTAAAATTCAGTTTGCCAGAATGGGAGAGCCTTCCCTGAATTTAAATACCCTTGATGTTCTCGAAGAACTTCCTCACCGCTACAACGCTGCAAGTCTGATTCCTTCTCTTTCTACTGTTGCCCCCTCAGGAACTGATAGATTTTTTTACAGACTTCTGGAGATAAAGAGAAAAAATTACTCCGGAGGTCGGTTTCAGCTCCAGTTTTCCATCCATACAACAGATGAAAAACTGAGGAACTATTTGATTCCGGTAAAAAAATGGGATTTCGCTGCGGTAGCTGAATATGGAAAAGAATTCTACGAAAAGGATGACAGAAAAGTTACTTTAAACTTTGCCCTCGCGGAAAATATGCCGGTTGATCCGGGAATTCTTCTAAAATATTTCGACCCCGATAAATTCTTAATCAAGATAACTCCGATAAACCCCACTCATCAGGCCCTGAAAAACAAACTTTCTTCTTATATCGATCCCTACCAGGATGAAAAGAAGGATGACCGTTTAGTCGAAGAACTTCGTGCCGCCGGTTATAAACTGATCGTCAGTATCGGCGAAGTCGAAGAAAATCGTATCGGCAGCAACTGCGGCCAGTATGTCATGAGACATTTAAAAGCGGCGAAAGATATCAAAAACGGGTATACATATAGCACTCAAAACTATTCTTAATAATACTTAGGACCGTTATAAGGGAGGCCCTACCCTTATCCCTATCCAATAGAGCTTTTTAAATAAAAGCAGCGGAGGCGATATGAAATTAGCAGTGGCAGGAAAAGGTGGCGTGGGAAAAACATCCGTTACGGCATGGATAGGAGACTATCTTGCCCGCCGGGGAGAAGATGTCTGGCTGGTAGATGCCGACACTGCTCTTTCCCTCGGACAGGCACTGGGTCTGCCCGAATCAGAGATTCCCGCACCGTTGATCCAGGAAAAAGACCTCATCAGCCAACGCGTGGGAGATAGTGTAATCCGCCTGAATCCAGAAGTAAAAGACCTCCCGGAACACCTCGCAAAGCGGGTACAAAATCTCAATCTCCTTGTTATGGGCAGCATCAGTGCTGCCGGTGGCGGCTGCGCCTGTGCGGCTAATGCTCTGCTGAAAGCCTTGCTGGCTCATCTTATCATTCAGCGCAAACAATGGGTTATAGTTGATCTCGAAGCAGGAGTGGAACATCTGGGACGCGGTACGGTAAAATCTGTTGATGGCCTGATCGTAGTCAGTGAGCCGAGCATGAGGAGTCTACAAACAGCTGCCCATATCAGTACAATGGCCCGGGATATGGGTCTGACCCGTCAGGCATTAATCGTGAATCGAGCCCCCAATGATTTTAAACTCCCGGAAATTGATGGTTTGCCCCCTCTCGTGGCCACTATTGGCTGTCTTCCCTCTCTCGCCAGTCGGCAATTAAACGCCTCTTCGGTCCTTAACCTTGATGAACGGGATGAACTTGACCAGGCTATTGCTAAAGTACTGGCCGAACTTAGTTAGCTAGATATCCGGATCCGGTTGCCAGACGATAAATTTTTTATTATAAGCGACAACAAGCTTCAGGGGGAAATCCCGGAAAGGAGATGTCCGGAAATTCGTCCCCTAAACTCGCGTCCCCTGAGCACCCATGTGAATTAGGGATGAGTGGAGCTTCGCCGGCAAAACGATTCGAAATGAGCCAGCCGGGACTGTCTACGCACTGAAGAGAAGGAAAAGATAACTATGAAGAGAAGTTGCCAATTGCTCGAATGACTTACTTATTTCCAAATGGACATCCCCGATTTTTCCCCACTGAAACATAGGAAGCACATTATGATTAACAAGAAGATTTCAACTATGTTTTTGGTCATTTTGTTAGCCGCTTTTGCATTTGAGGCATGGGCAGGGCCGCTGGTATGGGGGCCACAAAAATGTATAAGGGATACCGGCCCGCCTGTTCCAATAACGGAAACCTTTACTATTGAAAAGCCCATGGGGAAGTTCTGGCTTCAAGTTGGAAATGGCGGGCACATCAAGAGGCCGGATATAAAACCCGGAGCTGTGGAACCTGTAAATCAGGCAAGCAGCGCCTATATCAAGTTAAACGGTGTGGAGGTAGTAGGACCAGATGATCTGAACCAGAATATCTACGGTTTCACAAAGGACATAACCCTTCAGGCAAATAACACCATAGAGGTTGAGGTAAGAGGGAAACCTGAAAGTTATATTACAGTGGAGATAAGAAAGGCTGAGTCGAATGTGACTGTGGGGAACAAAAATTATGACCTCCGTAGTCTCAATATGAAAGACCAGATTGTTTTGTGGTGGTCAAGCGAGGAAAGGGCAAGCAGGTATGTAATTTATAAGGCATATTCTATTGATGGCCCCTGGACTGAATGGGGAAGCGGTTATGCAGGAGAACCTATGAACGAAGTTGATATTACCTCCGAAGCTGAGACAAGAGACCTCTGCTATAAGATAGAGGCGCTGGATAGTAGCGGTAAGGTTATAAGGCGATATGAGCCAATCTGTGTCCCAAAATGGCAGACAGAAGAAAGCGCCTTGCCGCTGACTATGGAAAACTTGTCAGATACTAGTGTTGAACCGGCAATTGCCGGTTCAACACAGACCTCATCCGCCTCTTATAATGACATGTGCCTGAGTGATAATGATTTTACAAATACTTCAACAATGAGCTATGAGGATATAAAGAAGTTCCTTCAGGATAAGGATAGCTTTTTAAAAGAAGATGGTGTTAAAGATGTGAACGGGCATGTCTTCGATCCGACAGAGTTCATAGACTTCGCAGCTCAGACATATGGGATAAACCCACAAGTACTCTTGACTACGCTACAAAAAGAAAGTGGTGCAGTGAGGACACCACTCCGTTTACCAGTTAAAGACCTGAAACACATTATGGGTTATAGTAAACCCAGTACTATAACAGATCAAATCCTGGATGGAACTGCCCAGATGAGGAGGGACTTTGACCGGCTCTCTAATGGTCAGCCAACAGCAGGCGAATGGCAAAAAGGAGTCACAAAAAACAGTTTAGACCCATTACCAGTAACCCCTGCCAATAAGGCAGTTGCTGTATTGTTTTCTTATACCCCCTGGGTAGGACAAGAATGGGGTGGCAGAAAAGGCGGCAATGCCCTTTTCTGCCAAGTATGGAAGGATTTTGGTTTCTTTAAACCCACTGATTGCGGCGCTTCTAAAATCTGCTACACAACCCGGCAAATGTACGTTAATCAAACGCAGACGCTTACAGTAACTAATCCTGTCCCAGGAACCACTTACACATGGAATGTCGCGAGCGGCGGTGGGAGCATATCTCCTACCACCGGAACATCGGTTTCTTACACTGCGCCAGCCTCAAATCCTAATTGTTACCTTAATCCCAATATCCAGATGAGCGCGGAAGGGGCTGTATGCGATACCCTGAAGATTGCGGTAACTAAAGTAGTCACTGGTGGAGCATATCGAACGAATTATCTTTGTGCTTCAGATGATGGTTCTGATCCGGTGCCATGCAATTTCTGTCTGTGTCTCTGCGATGAATGGGATGTGTATGGATGTGATAATCAATTTTTGTATCGTTATGACTTAGGCGGCTGGTTTGTATGTGGTTGCGGTGTTATAGAAACAAACTGGCCGTATTTTTGTGCTCTGGGAACGGTATGCCCTATGGGAGGGACTTGTGTCGATCCGACCGATGTACGAACGCCGGCTCAAAAAAATGCCGGTTGTTGCCCGGCGGAATTATTACCCTAAATAGACATAGTCAGAAATGCCTGATGTATAGAGTAATCACATCTTACCGGTTCATTCAGCGGAAGGCCGTCAATCGCACCCACGTCTTGTGTCAGTTGCTCATAATAAAATATAGGTATAGAAGACTATCTGAGCATAACTAAATGTGCTAAAAAGCTATTCATGACAATAACTAACAAGTACATAAAGCGTTCAAGAATTTCTGAGGCCAAATTTCTAGAGTTTATCAAGTATTTTTCTCTGGATTTGGACGCTTATAAAATTGCTTTTTTGACTGGTTTAAATCGCAATACCGTTAATCGTTATTTGCTCCTTATTAGAAAAATGATTGCCGAATTCGTTGAGCAATTATCTCCCTTTTCTGGAGAAATCGAAGTAGACGAATCATACTTCGGAGTCAGGCGTATAAAGGGGAAACGTGGGCCGGGTAAAGTGATCTATTATGGCAGGGAACTTGATCGACAGTGTATTTAATAATTAACAATTAATACAGCCCTCGGTGATACCTGCCCTTTTACCAAGAGAGGTGATAATGAAAGAGTGTCCCTTCTGTGCTGAAGAAATTCAAGACAACGCTATAAAGTGTAAACACTGCGGTGAGTTTCTGGATGCCTTCCAACACCCGCGCATCACAGAGGAAAAGATTCCCTGGTATTTCCGAAAATCCTTTATTATCATCGCCGTCAGTTGTGTAGGGCCTTTGGCGTTGCCCCTGATTTGGTTTCGTCCACAAACGGCGCGGGCATGGAAGATCGGACTCACAATTGTAATCCTTATTCTCAGTTGGATCTTGTTCCAGGCCACGATGGAATCCATTCGTGTTCTTAAGGGTTATTACAGACTAATTGGTGGCCTATAAAATGCCCGAATAGAACAAATCAACAAACACCGCGATGACTTACGCCATGGCTTTATGTAAGTCTGCATGGTGTTGATAATTCTTGTAAATTGGTAGTTCTTCGAGTATGACGCCCGGTACGGGTTACCCCTGTGTTAACCCGGACTATTAAAGGTAATTTCCGATATGTTAACCACAAAAGAAGCAATAGAGACGCGAAGAAGCATACGTAAATATAAGCCGGATGCGATACCTGATGAGCATATCAGAGAGTTGCTTAATTCGGCTCGACTTGCACCTTCGGGCTGTAATGCACAGCCATGGAGATTCAAAATCGTAAGAGAAGAGGATGTTAAGACCAAGTTGGCCGAGGCAGCCTATGATCAGGCTTTTATTGCCCAGGCCCCCATTGTAATTGTTTGTTGTGCCGATATTCAGGGATATATTGATGGTACGGTATCTGGTGTACAAGATCTTGGTAATATCGGAGCTATTGAGGACAGGATTATCACAATACTTGAGGAAAAAACCAAGAATCTGGAAACAATTGATATTAATGAACTGGGGCCTCGAATTGCGGTGAATGTTGCGATTGCAATTGAACATATTGTATTGAGAGCCCTGGACTTTGGCTTGGAAGTTGCTGGATTCGTTTGCTTGATGAGCAGAAGGTAAAAGAGCTGTTTGGATGGAGTGATAGTATTTATGTGGTTGCCCTTCTTCCTATCGGCTACCCGGCAGAATTTCCTGAAGTTAGAAAAAGATTAAAGCTTGATGACATCTTAATCGACTGAATTTATAATTCGTCCCTCCCTGCCCTGCCTAATCCCGTAACGTCTCATTCCAATTCTAAATCAAAGCGCTATCTTCCGTTGGCATCGTCGTCGGCTCCTCGACGTACGTTCCATGTACGCCTGCGTCGCCTCCTCCTTGCCGCCTTGATTTCATCTTTTATTTAAAACCGGAATTATATTATTTTTTAAATTACCTTCTTTTCCACTTGTAAGCAATTATAGTTCTCCTCTCAATATGTGAAGAAGTAATGTTTTAGATATTATTCGGAACTACGCACCCCGAGATGACATAAAACGTTCATTCTCAAAGGATTCACAATGGATTGGGGGGTATTTGCACTTGATTTTATAAGGGTAGTAGATTAGAAGTAAGTAGAACATAGTTATATAAGATTTCAGTTGTGGGAGCTAAAAAATGACACAGATAGAAGCAGCACAAAAAGGTATAATTTCCGAAGAAATGAAGATATGCGCCGAAAGTGAAAAGGTGTCTCCCGAATTCATCCGCAGTGGTGTTCAGGAGGGCAACATCGTGGTGGTGGGAAACAGAAAACACACTACTGTCACCCCTATAGCTATTGGTAAGGGACTCCTGACAAAGATCAATGCCAATATCGGTACATCAAAGGATCATGCGGATCCCGAATTGGAGCTGGAAAAGGTCAGGATATCCATAACCGCAGGCGCGGATACAATTATGGATCTTTCCACCGGTGGTGATATTAGAGCGATCAGAAGAGCAATCATCAACGCCTCACCCCTCGCAGTCGGAACAGTGCCCATTTATCAGGCTGCTGCTCAAATGCTGGATGAACAAAAAAGTATCGTGGAAATGAGTGCCGATGATATGTTCAAGGTTATTGAGGAGAACGGCGAAGACGGTGTAGACTTTATTACCGTTCACTGCGGTGTAACAAAAAGAAGCGTGAGCTGTCTGGATGAAGAGGGTCGCGTTTTAGGTATTGTCAGCAGGGGCGGGTCCATAACGGCCAACTGGATGGCCTGTAACAATATGGAAAATCCCCTTTACGAACAATACGACAGGCTGCTCGAAATTGCCCGGCGGTATGATATGGTTCTCAGTCTCGGTGACGGCTTAAGGCCGGGATGTCTCGCTGATGCCACGGACAGAGGGCAGATCCAGGAGCTTATTCTTCTCGGCGAACTGGCAAAAAGGGCAAAAGAACAGGGAGTTCAGGTTATGATTGAAGGGCCGGGCCACGTTCCCCTCGATGAGATTCGGGCTAATATACTGCTGCAAAAGAGCCTATGCCATGGTGCCCCTTTTTATGTCCTGGGACCTCTGCCCACTGATATTGCCCCCGGTTATGACCACATTACATCCGCCATCGGTGGAGCCATTGCCGGAGCGGCGGGTGCGGATTTTCTCTGCTATGTAACACCTTCGGAACATTTGCGTCTCCCTACCCTTGAGGATGTCAGAGAAGGCATCATCGCCGCAAAGATTGCCGCCCATATTGCCGATATCGCAAAGGGGCGTCCCGACGCCATCGAGAGAGACACAAGGATGGCAAAGTACAGAAAAGAATTCAACTGGCAGGGCCAGATAGATGAATCAATTGACCCCGACAAGACGAAAAAACTCCTGGAAACCAGCAAAACGGCAGAGGAAGAGGGCTGTACGATGTGTGGAGAGTTTTGCGCCATTAAACTTGGCAAGATAAGAGGAGACCGGAAAAATTTCCCTGACCATCGATAATCATGTATACTCTGCCCGGAACTATTTGTCTGCCAGAATCATCTTGACACATAAAGCTCTTCTTCATATACTGCCTCTAAGAAAACGGAGGGTCTTATAAAACTGACACGATTTTCGTCATCGTAAATTTGATATTTTTTGAAAAGCAAATAACCGGGAGGAATTAAGATGGACCCCATAGTCTTAGTAGCAGATAAAAGAGTAATTATCGGTAAAAAAGTTAAGGCCCTCAGGCGTGAGGGAATAACACCTGGTAATATTTTTGGCCATTCAACGGCTTCGGTTGCTATTCAAGCCGATACGGCAGCAATGGAAAAGGTTTTGGCCACGGCGGGTACTACGCAAATGATTATGGTTAAGGGGCCTTCCTTTAAGAAAAGCCGTCGCGTGCTTACCAAAGGCGTCCAGCGCAATCCTGTTACCGGAAAGTTGGTTCACGTTGATTTCCACCAGATCGGTTTGAAGGATACGGTAAAGGTGATGGTGCCTCTTGTTTTCGTCGGAGATTCCCCGGTTACTCGGCGCAATGACCTCTTGCTGTTGGAGAATCTGCATTCGGTAGATGTAGAGTGTCTGCCGGGCAATATCCCGGAAAAACTCGAAGTTGACATCAGCAGCCTTGAAGAAGCCGGTGACAGCATTTTAGTGAGCGACCTGGTGCCAACGGAGGGCGTTTCCGTCCTGACAAGTCCCGAGGAAGCGCTGATCAGGGTTAGCGTAGCCAAGGTGGTTAGAGAGGTTGTTGAGGAAGGCGAAGTTGCCGCTGAGGCCGTTCCTGCTGAGTAGGCTTCTGCCAAAGCGAATGCATAGGCAAGAGTTCCGGGGTTAACTATCCTGATTGCAGGACAGGCGCAATATTGTCCTCGCCAACCTTGCTCAATGCCATATTGGGACAACAAGTTCGGGTAACCGCATACATGACTATCAGCGTCCTTCTTTTACGGTGCCAGCTTTTGCCGTCGGAAAACACGGGAAATCAATCCTTCCATTCTCTCCAACCCGGTCTTTTCCCTAATGATCAATAATTATTTATATTGCCCCTTAACTCCTGCATAATAGGTTTGTGTCCCCTGAATATCCCCCATAGTCTTTCACGGTGCCCACTGCATGTTGAGCTTGCGCTTGGAGGCAGAACAGTCCCTCAGGTAAAGGTTGATAAGGCTCTGGTAAGGGATGTTTGTCTCCTCCGCCATTTTCTTGAAGTACTCAACCACGTCCGGGCTCATCCTGAGGGTAACGTGTTTCTTGAGACTCTTGGCATAGGGATTCGGCCTGGACTTCATCTTAGACAGGTCGTATTCGTCTTTCATGTCACTATCTCCTGTAAAATTTGGCTTCGTTCGTTGTAGCCTTCC
>JBAZOY010000078.1:0-9528 GCA_041648505.1 Syntrophales bacterium
GTCGTAGAACTTGAAGTAGAGAAAAAATAGGAGAGAATTTATGAGTACACTTATCCCGCAATATAACTGGACTGACTTCTTGAAGGTTCAAAAAATCGGACAACTTCATAGGCTCAAGTCCGGTGAGGTTTACTTTAACGGCGAATACCTTTTTACATTTGTCAATGGCAATATTGACCCCTCTGGGTATCTCCGTATTCAAACAGAACACAAATGCCAGGTTGCCAATGGCATTTACGGCGAGACAATTGAACAAATTTTAAAGCAGGAGGTTGCAACAGTATAACAATGACAAACCCGGATTTCATTCAAGACAGCATACTTGGTAGACTTCGCGCCATATATGACGCTATCGTAGCGTTGCTTACAGGCGTTGTCCTTGCCGCAGGTACGGCAGTAATAGGTAAAATCCGCATGGTCACAGCACTTGGTGATGAGATTACCGATGACGTATCAAACGCTATAAAGGTAATATCAAAGCCGATGTTTGGGGAGCCGACTCTCCATGCCGCTAATAACAGTGCTGTAAACTGGATGGAAGGTGTAGTTTCCCCCTACGACCAGAAATCGGCTACCGGCTGGCTTGCCTGTCTACATGGGGATATTCAGACAGGGGATGATTGGGCGAGGGTAAGTGTCCCGGTTGATGAAATGCCTCTTACAAGCCTGACTCCTGCCACTCTTAAATCTCTCTGGTCGTACTACATGACCACAAATGATTATATGGGCGTTAGTATGGTCTTATGGGTACATGACCCTGCTAATCCTTCAAACAGAGCCGATATTTCACAGGATGCTGGTGATGTAGCCAGTGCGGTTGGCTGGAATAAACATAACCTCGCTGATACCGACCACTTCTTTTACTATGGGGAAATTACAGGTACGCCTGATACGACTCCGACTGCTGGCACGCATTATACCCTGGCACAATTCAAAGCTGACAGCATCTTTTCAACCTATACCATCTACCGGATAACCCTTGAATTTGGATGGGGCGCGGCTGGCAATACCTTCGGGGATGCCGTTGTAGCCGATGTCATGTTAAACGGCGTGCAGATTCCGCTTAAACCTGATTCAAGTGGTACAGGCAGAATCACACAGAGACTTCTTAGTGTAGATACTGGAGCCGCGGCTATTACAATCGCACCAAAAACTCTGTACAGGCTTCTTTCAATGGATGTCCATACTTCTGCCGTACTCGACACAGGGGAAGCCCTGACGTTGACTAAGGACGCTGGAGCAGGCACTTTCTTTGATACCTTGATACTCACAGATGACCTTTTCATAGGGTCAAGGACTTCAGAACATTATGCCTTCGGTGATGGTTATGAGTTTTCTGCTGAGGATGAAATAGACCTGGCTCAAGCCAACGGCTCAAACGATGATTTAGGAATAACGATAATCTATCAGACGGTATTCTCGTAAGGAGGGTTGAATGGCTATAAGACCTTTGACTGGTAAGACCCTCTATTCCGGCAATGGCGCGGTAGTTCCGGGTAGTAACGGCGCAATAGGCAGGGCTTCTACGGGATTCAGGAGTAGTTGGAATGGCAACCTATTCGCTCCACCACCTGAATCTGGCTGTGTCATGTATTTGCCCGGACACCCAGGAACAGGAACAACCATCACTGATTTCAGTACCACGCTACTTGATGTGGGGAGTGCGGTGAGTGATAGAGGCGGCAACGCAGGCGCAACGTACACTTATATAGATTTAGCGAATCCTGCTGACTACACTGGATACATTAACCATATTCAAATATGGGCAAACCAAAACATGACAGGGCTCAAAGTTGGGACATTCTACCTCGATTCGGGGACAACTTATATTTGTCGTGATTCGGTGACTATCGGCTCGGTAACTGCCGGCTCTGCCGTAACATTCGGTGATTTGAGAATCAGAGTGGTTGCGGGTGATTTAATTGGGTGTTACTTCGCCACTGGCGGTATAGAATGGGACGAATTGGGTGGAAGCGGTATAAAGGCTGTTAGTGGAGATAAGACAGCAAAGGGGACTTCTACGGATTTCGGTGCGACTGCGGCGGGAGATGCCATTAGTATCTATGCTACGGGAGTAGGTTCTTACGGCAATAATGGCGCAATCACAGGTGCTACTTATGTAAGACTGCCATCAGGACTATGGGTAAACAGTTTTGATGGGACGGATGATGTTATTGCTGTTGCTGATAATGTGACAGTCAGAGTCCCCTTCGACGGTGGAGGAACAATATTAGTTTGGATTAACCCCACGGGTGCTGGTGAAAGTAATTTAGGTGTAATACTCGGCACATTATCAGGGGGTACAGGTTGGCTTATGAGAGGCGGTGCGATAGCAGGCGGTAAAATACCGATAGTCTTTGGACAAAAGTTTGATGGCGACCCATACGAAGAAGGGACTGATTCCGCTATTGCGCCAATAGGTAGCTGGAGTTTTATTAGTGCAACTTACAACAGTGGTGCTACTGCGAATCGTGTAATTATATCACTAAACGGTGCGGTACAAGCATCAACAAGGTCTGCAACCCCAACTGGGACTAGAGACAATACCGCTCTTACACTAGCCATTGGGAACACATCCGACACATCCCTTACCTTTGATGGGAAGATTGGATTAACCAGAATATTAAAGGGTAAGTCATTAACAAGTGCAGAACAATCTGTAATATATCAAAGTGAAAGACATCTTTATGGAGTGTGAAATATGAGTCTATTACGTATTCAACTTGACCTGGCTATCCCTTCATCCGTAGCCGATACACCTATTGTTAAAGCCAAACTGGTAGAGCTTTACGGACTAATCAAGCAGGCTAAAAACCTCTCCGTCAAAATCAATGCAGGGAAAGCTAATGAGGAAATGACGGTAATGGCAAAGTACCACATCTGCCACCATGATGAGTTAGGTAATCCTCCTTGTGAACCTACTGTAGAAATCTAAAGGGGTGTAATAATGGCTTCGGCGATTCAGTCAAGAACACGTTTACAAATTCGACACTCCATCGGGCGTAATTCTGGCTTAGTCACTATCGGTACGGCTAAATCTACCGTTGACACTTCCAGTCTTATCGATACCGTTGGGCTGGCTCAGTTCTCAGGCGATGACGAAATCAACGGCAGACAGGTTATGATTCATACGCCTGTTGGCTCAATCGTAGCAGGCGAGAAGTCCATAATTTCCGATTTCGCGGCTTCTACCTCAGACGCTACGGTTGCCCCTGTCTTTTCAGCGGCTATCACTAATGGCGATGGTTACGAGATTTGGAAGACTCCATGGATGATTGAGGACATAAACGACATCATCGACCAGGTAATAGCGGACATTACAGGACAAGCGTTACAGGTCAAGCAATCTCAGGACACCTTCACGACAACAAACCAGTATGAATATAACTGCCTATCAGGCTTCGTAGGGCTCAACAAGGTAGAATACCAATCGACTATCGGAACCGAGATTGAAATAGATGACTGCGATACGGCAATGACCGCCGGAGCTAATGTCACGGCAACCGCCGATAGCGCATTTAAGAAAGAAGGAACGGCATCAGCTAAACTGGTGGTTGCCGCCGGAGCAGGTGTTCAACTGTTGGCATACGGCACAATATCTTCCATTGACATTTCACAATGCAACCAGGTTGAAATGTGGTTTTATTCATCGGTTACATTAACAGCAGGACAATTAAAATTATACCTCGATGATACCGCCGCCTGCGTTTCTGCCTTAGAGACAATCAATATACCCGCGACCACTGCGGCAACTTGGACACGGCACGTCTTAACCCTGGCTAACCCTCATCTAGATACGGCAATTATAAGCTGGGGAATTTATCAGACTTCAGATGTCGGTGCGTGTACTCTCTATGTGGATTTTGTCAATGCGGTAGATTCGTTAAGCCGCGCATGGACACCACTTAACCCTCAACAATGGGCTATTACGAAAGGCACGACACCTTACCTTAGACTGACTTCTTCAGGGTTGTCTGTCGTTGGTACAGACAGGCTCTTAATGCTCACTGGTTGTAAGATTGCCTCTTTGATGTCTGCGGATACCTCGACCTGTGAAATTGACCCTTCGTATGTGATAGCGGCGGCTACGTGGTTTGCGATGATAGGACACGCTAAGTCACCATCCATTGACCTTAATAACAGACAGGCACTATCTGACAGGTGGAAAGTCGAAATGGAGCGTAAGAAACCCTCAGTTACCTTTGACCTGCCATCAGACATGAGGTGGGTGTAAAATGGCGGCTAATGTTATCAATGAAGGCGAGGTATTACTTAACAGCGTCAAGTATCCGA
Source organism: Syntrophales bacterium (assembly GCA_041648505.1). GTDB lineage: Bacteria > Desulfobacterota > Syntrophia > Syntrophales > CG2-30-49-12 > JBAZOY01. The sequence continues at coordinate 4,294 of JBAZOY010000078.1, forward strand.
TTGAAGGCGTGGTGCGTCCTCAGCTTTTGTCTCGTTTCCCTGCCAAGATTATTACTGGCGATTCTTCCTATGATAACCAAAACGAACTATCAAACTGGATTATCAGAAACCAGAGCGGGGGACTCGGCATTGAGGAAATGGACGAATCGGTACACGCTGACAGAAACCTTTTTACCAACTGTATCGTGGACTATCCCGGGCATATCAGACTCCCAAGACTTGCAACAGGGGTAACGCTCCCGACAATGCCTGCTATTGCAGACGGCGGAATGGAGATATGGACTAACCCTACTACTCTCACCAACTGGACGGCAGTAGTCAAAGACCCTGACAAAGAGAGTGGTGCTGGCAATGTTTATGCTGGTACTTACTCCGCCAAAATAGACACTTCAGGTGGCGGCGGTGCCGCTTATATTTATCAGGCAGTCACTACTATTGCTACAATCGCCGGAAAACGATTTACTTTTAAGGCTTATGTCAAAACTGCATCTGCGACAATGGCAAGGGTAGCGATTACAACAGACGGAACGGCTGGCACTACTACATATAGTGATTATCATACTGGCGGTGGTACATTTGAACAGTTATCCGTTTCTGCCGTTGTCCCTTCAGACGCTACATACGTTCGGGTGGCTTGTCATTGCGCGAATACAGGCATTGCTTACTTTGATGCCGCCACAGTTCCCTCTTTAACAGGCGGTACATTTGGTCTTTGTAACTTCAATTCTAATCTGTATCTGTGGGCAAATACTGTTATCCTGAAACTTAATACCAGTACAGGTAATGCTTTTACCTACGTTGGTGATGTCGGAACGGCTATCACCGATATGGTTTCATCGATTAACTCAAGAATGTATGTAGCCGTTGGCGACACTACTAAATACTGGTATATGTCAACAGTAGAGGTTTTTACTCAAGCGCCAGGTGCTACCTCACTCGCCAACTGGTTCTTACAATGGGATGGCAAATTACAGGAATTCAGAACTGACGGCACATCATTCTATTCTACCGACCCGGATGCCGGCGGCGGTGGTGCGACATGGACAGCTTACGGCACTGTGACCGATATTCCAGCCGCTAAACTACGCAAGTCTGTTATTTATCAGGACACAGACGGCAACGATATAATCTATTGGCCAAACTCTATTATCCTGAAGGCGCACGATGCCACCAATACTAAATATGTAGACACCAAAGTTAAACTCTCCGACCATCCGAATGGAGCTAAGGGATGTCTATTCTGGCAGGATGCGCTTTATATATCTCAAGGTTTACAGGTCAAGAAGTATGTCATAGGTAGTACAGCTTCTCTTACTGATGTTGGCTTAGACCGTGACGATGGGTTGATGGCAGAGTACAACGGCGAAATAGTCAAACTCGTAGAAGGCGAGACAGAGATGTACGCACTTGTCGATGCGGCAGAAACTACATCGGGAAATTGCCAAAGCACCATTATCGGTTATGATGGGAAAGGATGGCGGGTAATATGGAGTGACCCTGACCTCAGACAACATCTGTACGATGCTATTATCAGTACAGCGTACGGTTACAGGTTATGGTTTATATATTCCAGCACTCCTAATGTAGCTTATATAGACCTCCAGCGCGGGTTAAAGAATCCCTCTCAATTATCATCCGTACTAAAATATGCAACGTCTGGTATATGGATTAGTCCATGGTTCGATGCGGGGACTCCAGTTTATACCAAATGCCTGAAGCAGGTTACTACCTTCTGTAAGAACATTACGGCTACTGAAACAGTGGTTGTGAAGTACCGCACGAATCACACCAATATTGATAGAGATACCGGCTGGACAACCCTGGCAACTTTAGACACTACCGGCGAGAACAATAAGGTAGAAACGCAATTAGCATCTGGTGCGGGTGTAACTTTCTCTGCAATCCAATTCAGACTTGACCTTGTTAGAGGCAGTACGACAACTGCTACACCAGATGTGCAAGCCTTAGTTTCTTCTTATCTCAAGAATACAGACCCGACATATGGCTGGACATTTACCGTGACCTGCGGGGAAAACTACCACATCAAGTCACCAAAGGCGCTGTACGAGGCACTGGCAACGGCAATCGCCAGCGAGACACTTATCACCTTCCTGTTCCGCGATAACGCATCTACTCAGACTCACTACGTTAAGATAACAGGGTTTAACGGAATTCAGGAAACAGGACACGGCTATTACGGCAAATACGCTGTCAGTGTGGTTGAACCGTGACGACTGGGCTATTCCTCGGAACACTCCCGGAACAAAAAATATTCAATGCTCTGATTACTCTTGGCTATGAAGGCAAATTTGAGTTTCAGTCAGGGCAATTCGGGGGGAGAACACAGCGAGGCGGACTAGTCTTTGATTTTTACATACCTGAGTTAAGAATCTCGATAAATTGTCAAGGAATCTACTGGCATTACACGAGAGAGGGCGGCGGAGCCCGGGACAAGATTCAACGGTTGCAGGCAGAATCAAACGGTATCCGACTGATTTATATAGATGAAGACGATGCCAATAGAAACGCCGTCTGGTATGTAAAAGAGGCTTTAAGGGGAATTGACCACAGTAGGATGACTACATAATGAAAGAGTTTATAATTTCCCTATTTTTCCCTGTGTTCGTGGTTGTGCTCGCGTTTGACCTGCTTTATCTGTACTTTGATAACAGGTGGTATGACCCAACAAAGTGGCTGGAAGTAACGGAGATTTGTTTACTGGTTATCTTTGTCATCATTGGGACTATACGAATCTTACAATTATTTAAGCGAGGCTATTAATGAGTAGTTTTACAGACCCGTTATGTGTTGAGATTCTGGCGGACGGTGTTTGCGGTCGTCTTCTGAAGGGGTTTGAGTACCATGTCGGCGCGGAATGTTCCCCGGATGTTATCAAAGTCCCCGCAGGCTTTGTGACTGACTTTGCATCAACCCCATTCTTTAGTTGGATACTGTTCCCGAAAACGGGACTATGGACAAAGAGCGCGGTACTACATGACTACATTTACCAGTCGAAACTACGAAGCCGTCACATGGCAGACCTGATATTCAAGGAAGCGATGGAAGTGTTAGGTGTCCCGCGATGGAAGCGTGACATTATGTATTTAGCCGTAAGAACATTTGGATTTATCGGATACTCAAAGAATAATCTACCCAAATAAAATCTTGACTTGAGGAGATTACGCCAATGTCTACCGAAATGCTGAATGACCTTGAACTAGAAGACCAGATTAAGGATTTCTCACCGGCGGAACAGTTTTTAGCGCGACAAATATATGATGTCAAAAAGAATTGTCCCGCGTGTCATAACACAAAGAGGCAACAAATCGGCATTGGCGGTTTAAGTGGTATCATTGGCGGAGCTGTTGTCTTTGCCATTGAATACTTAACGACAAGAAGTAAATCAGGTGGATAACGAATACTTTACCCCGCCATGGCTCTCTAAATGGTATGAAAGGCACTACCGAAGACGGCGTTATAGCCTCACTGACGCACTACGATTGATTTCTAGGCTATGTAAGGCAATCGGGTGTCACTTTACTAAGGTACTGTTTATGTGTGACTGAAAATCAACTGAATATTGCTTGCTGTCCCCCTCGGCGCTAGAACTCTCCCTAGTGCCGAGGGCTTTTTCTGTTTGTCTAAATCCCTTTGAAGTTGTCCATCGGTGATACTTTCTGGTGAACTTTCAGGGCATCATCGAATGAAAGGCTTGATGTGTACTTTCTCGTCATATCCAATGTTGCGTGACCTAGTATTTGCTGAAGTGTGAATAAGTCTCCACCGTTTCTCAGGTAGTTGATGGCGAAGGTATGGCGGAAGATATGGGCGCCGCGTTTGGAACTATGGACTTCTGCCTGCTTGCAGAGTCTTCTAAGCTGTATCTGCAGACCACCAGCAGTCAGCGGCTTTCGTTCCTCAGTAAGCCATAGTACCGGGTAGGTATCTACACGCCTTGCAATGTAGCTCAACAAAGCCTGCTTTGCTCTTTTTCCAATCGGTACGAATCTTTCCTTATGACCTTTCCCGTAGACCTTAATACAGCCTTTGTTCATGTTGATATCTGACAGCATAATCCCCGCCATCTCCTGAAGTCTGACACCGTTATCCAGTAATGAGAAGATGATAGCCCTATTCCTCACATCAACAAAACGTTCCCCGGAGGTACACAGTACCAGATGACTGATGTCTTCATTGCTTAATGGAGTGATAACCAGCTTGGGGAGTCGTGGTGCTTTCATACCTTCCATGGGAGAATGTTTGATAACCTTCTCCCCGACCAGCCAGGTAAAGAATGTTTTTAGTGTCCTGAAGTAGATGTGTTGGGTGTGGATACTTACGCCGGTATCCTGTACCTGTTTTAGAAACATCCGGATGGTGTCCTTATCGGGCTTCGGATTGTCGTTGAACTTTAGAAAGGCATTGATGACAACGGCATAAATCTCAATAGTGCTGGTTGTCTTGCTTTCCACCTGGCAGGCGACAAGGTAATGAAGGGCGTGTTTATAGAATGGCTTAAAAGATAGCAGGGAGTCAAGGGGCAAGTGTAACTGAGCGTAGAATTTTTCAGTGGTTAGGGTCTCACTAGCCATTATTTTTAACCTTTTTACCTTGATTTAGCCTCAAAGTGGGAAGTACAGGGCTCGAACCTGTGACCCCTTGCGTGTAAAGTACCAATAAGAAAATTTAGCTCAAATGTTCTAGTTTACTATTTCAGCCTCTTAGTGATTCATTTCGGTTTGTTAAGTAATTTAGATTTTTCATATTCCTGATATTCCACTTCTGATAGAAACTGCTTGGCGATTTCATCCGCTTGTTCAGGACTTTGTTCTTGCTTCCTCGCCCACTTTTCTTTTTGTTCTTTGTTTGCCTTTCTCTCTTTTAGCGCACTACGTAAAACAATTATTCCGGGAACTAATAATACGAATCCTATAATCCAACCCCAGATTCTAACATCGCTATAAAGTATTAAATTAAGTAAATTATCCCCAAGAATTAGACCACTTATTGCTGTGAGTATTATTCCGATTGTTAATTTCATTTCAGCCTCTTAATCACTTCAATCACCGTCGCCGCTACCTGGCATTCCTGGAAGCGGTACTTACGATTGTTATTCTCAAGCCACAACTCATCGGCAACTTTGCGTAGTCTGGCAAGGTGAAGTTCACCGTCTATCAAGCAGGCTACAATATCGCCGTTGTCAATCTGCCCCTCGCGGTCTACGATAATGATGTC
>JBAZOY010000079.1:0-9481 GCA_041648505.1 Syntrophales bacterium
ATTATTCATCCTACCGACCGGCACTGGATCGTCTTTCAAAAAATGTTGACCGAAGGCCAGGCCGTCGCAAACCTTGTGACCGACGCGCACCTGGCCGCTCTGGCTAGTGAACATGGCTGTGAGTTGATCTCCACCGATACCGACTTCTCACGCTTTCCTGGGATCAAGTGGAAAAACCCATTGAAGTAACTAACATTCTGGCGAACCATCGCTTCAACCGTACGTTTTTGCCGGGGCGGCAAAAACGCCAGTGAAGCGTGCCGTTCAGGGGACACAATACCGATTATTCATAGCTTTTCTGATCATCGGATAAACAGGCAGGTTTCTTCATGACAGCATCGATTCTGCTTTTCATTTTAAAAGGCATGGGAATTATTTAGGGACGTTCTACGTTCGCAGGACATAAAATAAACCTTGATATTCGGTCTTAATTTAGTATCATAAAAGGATCGGAGGTGATATGGAATGAATATTTCAACGGATATAAAACCAGTAACTTACCTGAAGGCAAAAGCAGCCGATTTACTTAAACAAATCAACGAAACTCATCGCCCTGTCATCATAACCCAGAATGGGGAACCTAGAGCGGTGCTTCAAGATCCTGAAAGCTATGAAAACATGCGTAACGCAATTGGCATACTGAAGCTTATCTCGCAGGGTGAAGGGGATATAAGGGAGGGTAGGGTAAAGTCTCAGGAGGACGTTTTCAGAGATATTGAAATCTCGCTGAAAGAGAAGCTGAAATGAGCCCCAAATACGACATTATTTGGGCTGGTGTTGCGGAAAATGATTTAAAAGAAATTGTTGAATATATTGCAATAGATAGCCCCGCAAATGCATTAAAAACATTAAAAAAGATAAAACAAAAGGCTGCCAGTCTTTATACCCTTCCCGAAAGAGGCCGCATAGTACCTGAACTTCAAGATCAAGGCATCTTGTTGTATCGTGAATTTATCGTCTCACCATGGAGAATTATATACAGGATATCTGAGGTGAAAGTTTATGTTTTATCTGTTTTGGATGCGAGGCAGAATATTGAAGATATCCTGCTGAAAAGATTGATTTCTTATAGGTAACTTAACTGCTAAACTCGCCGTACACAAGGCCGCTCGTAGTAGTATAAATTACATGGCAGATACGGACATAAACGGAGTGTCGGCGCTCAGGACTTCGGCATCGCTGCATTTCCTATGTATATCCATGTTGTTCAGAAGGAAGGTTAAAGTATAATAGAACCATCTCCTGATGCATGCCCTGCACGTCAATGCAGGCGGCCAGGCAGGTTCCTTCATGGTAGCATCGATTCTGTTTTTAGTTTTGAAAAATATTGAAATTATTTAGAAAATACGGAGAATATAATATGGCAAAAAGTGTCTGGCACGCGCGAGAGATATCGTCGGTTTTAAAAGAACTGGATACCGATCCTAAAATTGGTTTAGCAGCGGAGGAAGTTAGAGATCGCCTGGGAAAACACGGATATAATGAGCTCAAGAAAGAAGATAAAAAGTCGCCCCTTACCGTTTTTCTGAGTCAGTTTAAAAATATACTCATCGTCATCCTCCTTGTGGCCATCGTCCTTTCCGCGGTTGTGGGGGAGGTGATTGATGCATTAATTATTACCGTGATTGTTGTTTTTTGTGCGGTTTTAGGATTTGTTCAGGAATACCGTGCAGAAAGGGCACTTGATGCGTTGAAGAAGATGCTTTCTCCCACGATAACAGTTTTAAGGGATGGAAGAGAAAAGGAAGTTCCCTCAAGAGAACTTATTCCGGGAGATATCCTGCTTCTGGAGGCAGGTGACAGGATTCCTGCTGACGCACGGTTGATTGAAAACTTTTCCCTTAAATGCGATGAAGCGCCTCTCACAGGAGAGTCTTTCCCCGTGGGTAAGGAGATTAAAGCGCTGCCTGAAGATATTTCTGTAGCTGATATGAAAAACATGGTGTTTACCGGTACCACTGTAACTTATGGAAGGGCTAAAGCGGTGGTAACCTCAACGGGAATGGCCACAGAATTCGGCAAGATCGCCGAAGAACTGACAACTGTTGAAGTGGGCAAGACGCCTCTTGAAAAGAAAACGGAAGAGATCGGTAAATGGCTGGGTATCTTTGCTCTCGGTATCTGCTTACTTATCGGAGGAATCAGCATTATCAGGGAGGCAATAACCGGTGAGATTGATCTGAAGTTTGTGATAACGGTAGTAATGTTTGCCATAGCCCTCGCCGTAGCAGCAGTTCCTGAAGCACTGGCAGCTATTGTCACGGGAACCCTCGCTATAGGAATGCATCAGATGGCGAAAGACAATGCGTTAGTAAGAAAGATGTCGGCTGTGGAGACCCTTGGGTGCACCACAGTTATATGCTCGGATAAGACAGGTACCCTGACAAAGGGGGAAATGACGGTAAGGAAGATATATACCTCTGGGACCACTGTGGAGATCACGGGTAGCGGATATACTCCGGAAGGAGATTTTAGTGGTCTCCTCGATCCAATGCACCATCATTCATTTCAATTACTACTTCAGGCAGGGGTCCTCTGCAACGACGCCATCTTAGATGAGAGGGAGGGAAAGTGGTCGGTTAAGGGTGATCCTACAGAGGGAGCCCTCGTGGTTGTCGCGGCGAAGGGGGGCTTGAGTCAGACCGGAGTAAGGCTTGCAAGCCGGAGAATAGAGGAGCTTCCCTTCAGTTCTGAAAGAAAAAGAATGACTACCATTCATCGCATGGAGGGTGGAAAAAGAGTAGCCTTTATGAAAGGAGCACCCGAGGTAGTTTTAGAGAGGAGTTCCCATATTGCAAGTGGTGATGGCATAAACCCCTTGACCGAAGGGGAAAGGGGCAAAGTCTTGCAGGCCGGCGAGGAGATGGCTCTCGGTGCACTGAGAGTCCTGGGTATAGCCTACAGAGAGCTTCCGGATGAAACAACAAATGAAGAAGATAGCATCGAGAGTGAAATGGTCTTTCTCGGTCTTACGGGTATGATGGACCCACCAAGAGAGGAAGCAATTGAGGCCGTAAAAGTATGCAAAGGAATAGGTATTAAAACCGTCATGATTACTGGAGATCACAAACTCACAGCGGTGGCGGTAGCGAAGGAGATCGGCATACATCAAGAAGGGGATATGGTGCTGACAGGCAAAGAGTTAGAACAGATTTCCGAGGAGGATCTGGAAAAAATTGTTGATCGTGTAACTGTTTATGCCAGGGTATCACCCGCGGATAAACTGAAGATAGTAAAGGCATGGAAGCAGAGGGGTGAGGTAGTGGCCATGACTGGTGACGGAGTTAACGACGCCCCTGCCTTAAAGCACGCCGACATTGGTATCGCAATGGGAATAACAGGTACAGACGTAACAAAAGAAGCGGCTGATATGGTCTTGAGTGATGACAACTTTGCCACCATCGTAAAGGCTATTGAGCGCGGAAGATGGATCTATGACAATATAAAGAAATACCTTACCTATCTGCTCCGGTGCAATATAACGGAGGTGGCGGTCATAGGTGGAGTTGTTCTCATCTCAGGGCCTGAATATTTACCCCTCCTGCCAGCGGCCATACTGTATATAAATCTGGCTACGGATGGACTTCCTGCCCTTGCCCTTGGAGTAGCCCCCCCTGATCCTGATATCATGGAAAGACCACCAAGGGACCCGAAGGAAAGTGTGTTTTCCCGGGACGTGGTGGCTTTCATACTGCTGGCCCTTTTTATCGAGAGTCCTTTCTTCTACTTTTTATTTTTCCATGAGCTGGCCGATATAACACATGCAAGAACAGAGATGTTTTTTCTGTTTTTAGTGATAGAGATCATTATTGCCCTGAACTTTCGCTCTATGAGATACAGTATCTTCAAGGCCCCCCCTCACAAGTGGCTTATCGCTGCTGTTCTCTGGGAAATTGTACTGATAGTTGTGCTGATTCAGATTCCCTCTGTACGTGATTCCTTCGGTATAGTGAAACCATCAATCTCTGATCTCGGGATAATATTCGCTTTTGGGGCGGTTGTGTTTGTATCCATGGAAGTGGTCAAAGCAATCCTGCGGAGAAAAATACCTGCGGGGAGAAGTAAACTACGGCCAAGAGGGTAATGACACATGGCCTTGAAGTATTAAAGTACTATAGAATTATCTATTAACAACAGGAAGCCTTATAAGTGTTGTTCCACAAGTCAATGATACTTTGTGCACCAGCATTGTTCCAAAGCATCCCGATGTGATGATGAATCGCATTAGCCTTATCACCTGATTGCCTGCACCATACTTCACGACCTTCTTTAGGTTTTAAACCTAAGTTATGCAATTTGCACCGTTCATCTTTAAAAAAAGTGCAAACCCCGACAAGTCCGAAAGGTGCATGTTGTTGTTCATATCCTGCGACAGCAGGAGTCAGTATGTCAAATTCATGCTGGTCAACGGCATCACGATCATAGTAATGATCAAGCATTAGACAATTGCCATAGCCCTTACTGATCAGATTTTTAGCATCTTCAGGAGTAGACCAGCAAGGGCGCCTTTGGCACATAGATCGGCAAATTGGGCATGTACATGAATCTTTGTTACTTAAAACAAGACTTTTCTCATGTGAGATAAAATGCATTAAAGTTTTTACCGGGTGGAAATGAGGTAAAAACTTAGTTGAACAAACCCCTTCGCAGGGGCTTTGCTTTTTTTGAATTTTATTCATATATGTATCGGTTTGTCGGGAGGCAGTATGGAGGGAATTTTTTACGAAATCAACAAATATTTTTGATGCGAATTACCCGGAATTAAACGTTACCAAAAAGATTGCACGGATTGATTGGATCGAGCTTCTTTAATCGGCTTTAATTTCGTATGGTGACTTCTTATCATGATCTCAGGAGGCTTAATCTTTATTTGCACAATGTGACGCATATATGATAGTTTTTAAAAGTTATTTAAAATTCTTAAAATCTTGGTTTAAGGAGTGTCTATGTTTGTTGTAGAGAATTTTATCGTCGCACTGGCAAATATACTAAATATGGGACTTACCATCTACATGTGGGTTATTATCTTTCGGGCGGTAATCTCATGGGTGAGCCCTGATCCCAGTAATCCGGTCGTGATTTTTCTTTACCGGGTAACGGAACCGGTCATGGCTTCTGTACGAAGATGGCTCCCCCTGAGAAACATCGGCATTGACCTCTCCCCTATGATCATCATTTTAGCTATTTACTTTTTACAGAGTTTTCTTGTCAGCAGCTTGATGCAATTTGCCCTTCAATTTAGATAGTATGGAATGAAACCTTTCCAAAACTTTCGGAGTGTGGTTTTTAAGTAGCCGTGATCCCCATTAAAGAAACGGAAAGTGGTGTCATTTTTCAGGTACATGTCTTACCTGGTTCGTCAAGGTGTGAAGTGGCAGGTGTCCAAGGCGAGGCGATAAAGCTTAAAATTACCGCACCACCGCATGAGGGCCGGGCAAATGCGGAATGTATCGTATTTCTTTCCCATGTGCTGGGCATAAAAAAATCCATGATATCTCTGGTCAGAGGCCACAGATCAAGAAAAAAAACGATTTCCATTACGGGTTTGAAAAGCAAAGATATCGAGGCCATTATTCCCCTCACATGATAATAGGAGATCCTATCTTGTCATATCAAATTCCGCGGGTATCCTTATCCTGAAAACACCATGGGAAAAGAGGAACACAGCGAAAATTCAAGGGTCGCCAGAGCCGCTGGAGTCGTGGGAGCAGCCACCATGGCAAGCAGGATATTCGGCTTTCTCAGGGATATGGTGGTGGCTGGATTCTTCGGTGCCGGTCTGGCAACCGACGCATTTTTTGTCGCCTTCAGAATACCAAATCTTTTAAGGCGCCTCCTCGCAGAAGGCTCTCTGACAGTATCCTTTGTCCCCGTATTTACAGAATACCTGAAAAAAAAATCGCGGGAAGAGGCCTTCGAACTGGCCAATATAGTCTTTACCGCCCTCTCGATTATTCTGGTAGTTGTCTCCCTGATCGGCATAGTATTTTCTCCGTTTTTCGTTACCATCATGGCCCCCGGCTTTACAAAGATTTCCACCCAGTATGATCTTGCCGTACATCTCACCCGTTTTATGTTTCCTTATATCTTCTTCATCTCTCTCGTGGCTCTTTGCATGGGCATTCTGAATTCCCTGAGGCATTTCGTCGCACCCGCCCTCTCCCCCGTCGTTCTTAATATTTCCATGATCCTGGCTGCTCTCACACTGCGGGGATTATTCAGAGAACCGATCTTTGCCCTTGCCGTCGGGGTCATGATCGGGGGTATTCTTCAGCTTGCCATGCAATGGCCTTTTCTGGTCAAGATGGGCGTCAGGATAAGACCAGACTTCAGGTTCAGACACCCAGGAGTCAGGCAGATAGGACGTCTTCTAATCCCGACATTCATAGGGTCAGCGGTTTATCAGCTCAACGTTTTCATCGGAACGATACTGGCCTCTCTCCTTCCCAAGGGGAGTGTATCTTACCTTTATTATGCAGACAGAATCGTTGAATTACCATTGGGAGTCTTTGCTATTGCCGTTGGCACGGCAGTATTGCCCAGCTTCTCAGAACAGGTTTCTACGGCAGATTTTAAAAACCTCAAAAAAACCATTTCTTTTTCTCTGAGATTGATTTTTTTTATTTCTATCCCGGCAACAGTAGCCCTGATTTCTCTTCGTGAACCCATAATTTCCGTTCTTTTTCAGAGAGGAGCATTTCATGCACAGTCAACTATCCTTACCGCGCAGGCCCTGCTATACTATGCCGTTGGTCTCTGGGCTTTTTCCGTCATCAGGATTATTGATGCGGTTTTCTTCTCCATTCAGGATAGAAGATCTCCCTTAAAAGCTGCCTTCGTAGCCCTTTTTGTAAATGTTATTTTCAGCATTATTCTGATGTTTCCTTTAAAGCACGGCGGTCTGGCCTTAGCCACATCAATAGCCTCTGCTGCCAACGTCATCATGCTGGCGGTGATCTTAAGGAGGAAGATCGGGAGATTTTTAGACGGGGAGTTCTACCGCTCTCTCTTCAAGGTCTCTCTATCATCCTTTGCGATGTGGATAGCAATAATGCTGGTCGACTATATAATCCCCTGGAAAATCGAAGAACCCTTCAATGAAAAGCTTCTATATCTCGTAACGTGTGTCATTGTGGGAATGGCCACATTTATCATCGCCTCCTTCATGATTAAAAGCCCGGAAATGAAGATGGTAGGCGACGCGGTAAAGAGAAAAATGGGATTGAGATATTGACTTCAAATGGTCGAAATGGTAAGTGGTAATCTCTATCCATACGATCACCAATGTCGCAAACATCTTCTTCATGTTTTGGGACTATACCCTAAATTACCCGCTACAGAAGGATGGAGAGTTGTAAAGTTGTATTAATTGGCGCTCAAAAATGTTTAATTCGCGCCTTCTGAATCCAAAATTCACTATTTTGCAAAGGTCTCGAATGGTAAAATCATGCTTGATATAAAATATCTGAGACAGAATATAGATTTTATAAGGGAAAAAATGAGACAGCGGGGTCAGGACCTCGACTTGGACAGGTTTCTTGGCTTAGATGGAAAAAGGAGAGATTCCATCCTGGAAGTGGAAACCCTGCGAAGTGAGAGGAATACCGTCTCAAAAAAGATCGGCGAAAAAAAGAAACGTAAGGAGGATGCCTCTGCGCTGATCACCAGGATGGAAGAGGTATCTACCCGGATCAGGGAACTTGATGACTCTCTGAAAAAGACAGATGATGAATTTAACAGTCTCCTTATGATTATTCCTAACATTCCCCACGAATCGGTTGTTCCCGGAACAAACTCTGAGGACAACCCCGTGGTAAGGATGTGGGGAGAAGCTCCGCGATTCGATTTTCCGCCAAGGCCTCACTGGGAAATAGGCGAAAATCTGAACATCCTTGACTTTGCCAGGGGAGCGAAGATTGCAGGAGCAAGATTTACCCTTTATCGCGGGATGGGAGCTTTGCTGGAGCGGAGCCTTATTAACTTTATGCTCGATCTCCACACTTCCGAACACCATTATACTGAAGTTCTGACACCTTTTATGGCAAATAAGGAAAGCATGACGGGAACAGGACAGCTTCCCAAATTTGCCGATGACTTGTTCAAGATAGAAAAAAATGATTATTACCTCATCCCCACGGCCGAGGTGCCCGTCACCAACATGCACAGGGAAGAGATCCTTGATGAAAAAAAGCTCCCTCTTTACTATGTGGCCTATTCTCCATGTTTCCGTTCAGAGGCAGGTTCCTATGGAAAGGACACGAGGGGATTAATCAGACAGCACCAGTTCAATAAAGTCGAACTCGTTAAGTTTACGGTACCGGAAAGATCTTACGATGAACTGGAAAAATTGACTACTGATGCCGAGGAAGTCTTGCAAAAGTTACATATCCATTACCGGACGGTGAGCCTCTGCACCGGAGATATTGGCTTTTCTGCCGCTAAAACCTATGATTTGGAGGTATGGCTGCCCGGTCAAAACACCTACAGAGAAATATCGTCATGCAGTAATTTTGAGAGTTTTCAAGCCCGGAGAGCCTCCATCCGTTTTCGGCGCACTGAAGGCGGTAAAACAGAATTCGTCCATACCTTAAATGGTTCCGGGCTGGCAGTAGGTAGAACTGTGGTAGCTATCCTCGAAAATTACCAGCAGGCCGACGGAAGTGTGGTTATACCCGAGGTCTTAAGACCGTATATGAAGGCTGACAGGATTATACCGGCAGGATAAAACAGAGAACTTTTAAAATCATCTAACTGCAACACGGGAAACATCTTTCTCGAGTTTTTTCCTTATAGTTTCAAATTCCTCGTATGAGTAAGTTGTCTGCCCAAGAAATTCCTGGTCTAATGTTTTTGTAGGAACAAACGGCTGCAATACATATAGACGGGCATTCTTTAGCAACCTTCCGATATGAAAAAGGTCGTTCTTTGTCAACTGCGATCTTACTACCGTGGTACGAAACTCGTACTGAATACCTGAGTGGACAATTGACTCAATACTTTGTTCAATTTTATCCTCGCAAATCTGAGCCCTGGTGACTGTCCCATACTTTTTTAGCGGTGCTTTTACATCCATGGCAATATAGTCGACCAGTTCATCTTTGATGAGTTTAGCTAAAACCTCAGGATGGGAACCATTTGTATCAATTTTGATCAGGTACCCCATTTTCCTAATGTGTTTTATGAATGGGATTAAATCAGGCTGAATGGTCGGCTCACCACCGGTAATGGTTACCGCATCAAGTTTACCCTTGCGGGTTTTTAAAAATGAGTAAACTTCCTCCTCTGGCAGGCATTGTCCATAAAGTTCGGGATTCACCAGTTCCGGATTGTGGCAATAGGGACACCTGAAGTTACAGCCCTGCGAAAAGACAATGGCACAAATCTGTCCCGGATAATCAAGCAGCGAAACTTTTTGCATCCCCCCGATCTTCATCTAAAAAGTAAATACCCTTCGCAAATTGTATTCTTCCTGTTTTCCCTT
>JBAZOY010000080.1:0-9278 GCA_041648505.1 Syntrophales bacterium
CGATTTCAAAGATAGGGGTAGAGATATCCGACAGTCCTTATGTTGTCGTAAACATGCACATCATGACGCGTGTCAGTTCCAAAGTGATAGAACTCCTTAATGCCGGTGAGGATTTTATCCCTTGCCTCCATTCAATCGGCGCACCCCTGGCAAAAGGACAGAAAGATGTTCAATGGCCCTGCGCCCCCATAGAAAACAAATACATAAGCCATTTTCCCGAGGAAAATCTGATATGGTCATATGGTTCAGGTTACGGCGGAAATGCCCTGCTCGGGAAGAAATGCCTTGCGCTTCGCATCGCCTCTGCAATGGCACACAGGGAAAGCTGGATGGCGGAACATATGCTTATCCTGCGGCTGACCAATCCTGAAGGAAAACAATACCATATTGCAGCTGCATTTCCTTCTGCCTGCGGCAAGACAAACCTTGCCATGATGCAGCCTTCCATCAAGGGATGGAAATGCGAATGCATCGGCGATGATATAGCGTGGATGAAGATAGGCGCAGACGGACGGCTTTATGCCATCAATCCGGAAAGCGGTTTTTTTGGCGTGGCACCCGGAACATCTTATGACACCAATCCGATGGCAATGGATACTCTGAAAGAAAACGTAATCTTCACCAACTGCGCCCTGACTGATGACAGAGATGCATGGTGGGAGGGGATGGATGGTGATGTGCCGTCACACCTCATTGACTGGAAGGGAAAAGACTGGACACCTGAAAGCCAGGGAGACGCAGCGCACCCGAACGCCAGATTTACGGCTCCTGCATCACAGTGCCCTGTTATCTGCAAAGACTGGGAAAATCCTGCGGGCGTTCCTATAGACATCTTTATATTCGGCGGCCGAAGAAGCAGCGTTGTCCCTCTGGTGCATGAAGCATATTCATGGGAGCATGGCGTTTTTCTCGGCGCTACAGCAGCTTCTGAAACCACTTTTGCAAATATCGGAGCAGTCGGAAATCTCAGGCGCGACCCTTTTGCAATGAAGCCGTTCTGCGGCTACAATATGGCTGACTATTTCCAGCACTGGTTCAATATGGGCGAAAAGCTCGGCAGCAAGGCGCCGAGGATTTTTTATGTCAACTGGTTCAGAAAAAGTCAGGACGGCAAGTTTTTGTGGCCCGGTTTCAGCGACAACAGCAGGGTGCTTAAATGGATGTGCGAACGTATTGACGCTAAGGTTTCGGCAGAAAAATCACCAATAGGTTTATTGCCCAGGAAAGCAGATATTGACCTGACCGGCCTGAACATATCATCCGAGAATATGAAAGAACTAATGGAAGTTAATCTCAAGGAGTGGAAGGCCGAGATACCGGATATTGAGAACCACTTTGCAACATTCGGCAATCGTCTTCCTGAAAGGTTAAAAAAACAGCTTAAAGAACTCGCAGCACGTCTTGGATAAAATAATCTCAAAGAAATCTCTTGTTAATGTACTGGGGGTAGTGTATGCCCATACCAAAACCAGTGACGCTGGAGACCTGTATCTCACACGTTTTGCCGAACCCTACGAAAAACATTTCGAGATAGAAAACTGGCATGAAAAAAATTGGTTTGACGAACACAAAGTAAGGCTTAAGGGCACAAGTTCTGTTTACAGGGTCCCAACAAAAGAGGTTAACGGTAAAAGCCTTGATCTGGTCGTCAAGAACTGCCGCGTCGGAGAAGATGTTCCTCTGGATACCCATACCTTGCAGGAATTCTGCGATGCCGAGTTCAACAGCCCGTGGGAAGAGTTCTCTCTGGTCACAGAGATGCGGGAGAATTACTATGGCCCGAAAGAAATGAGGGTTAATACCCAGCGCCCAATGGCAATCTATGTGCCGCCGGAAAAGATGCAGTTGTGGCAGAGCGGGAGATCGCGGGAAAAAATTAACCGGATAAGAGCAAAACATCCGGGCATTGATCTGGATATATTGAAACAGTACAAGCTCATCTATGAATGGATAAAAGGAAATAATCTCATCGAAGTTTTTGAACATATAGATCTGGACAATACTGAACTTATCAGCCATCTCAAAAAGATTAACTACAAGGCTATTGGAGACCTCAACAAAAAGGGGTATCTGGTTGCTGATATGAAGCCCGAGCATATAATAATCAGCGAAGCCGAAACGCGGCTTATTGAAGAAATCGGCAGGGCAGAAAATATCGATGCCACAGGTAAACAGGTTGAACTCTTATATCAATTGCTGCATGAGGGCAAATATTCAGTGATTGATTATGAGCTCCTGTCACGCACTCCCGAACATGAAGAAGAGGTTAAATCAACGCGCAGGCACTCGTATCTGGATGATCAACTAAATCGTTTCAATCCAACACCTTTGCCTGCCCATCTTTCTTATCAGGAGATATTTGGCGTCCCCTATATATTCGGGCGCGCTGAGAGCACCGGCGGCAGTCTGTGGGTTGTCGGGAAAAATGCAAACTTGTTCGACTATTTTCTTCCTGAAAGGTGGAGGAAGACTCCGTCCATAAAATTATCCTATACCAATGAAGTATTCTATACGATAACAAAAGATAACATTCACCTTGTCTGGAAAACTTCCCGTGTAGGTGAAATGCCCAATGGAGAGGACAACGAAAGCTGCGATTCCAAAATCCGTCAGTTCGGCATAAACAGCCCCTTTGAAGAATTTGCCGTCTCTCTTGCACTGAACCAGCTTGGGATTCCCTCGGTTTATGTAAGGGCGATATATATGACCGGCAGTAAAAAGATAGAGGCCTCAACCGATTTAAGAAAATATGAGTCTCACAAAAACATACTCGACACCGAAGGCAATCCTATCCTTCAGGAGACTCATAACTACATCACAATCAGGGGCTGGTACAACGGCCCTGACCAGTGGGTTGCAGAGCACAGCGACTCATTATACACACCGGTAGACCTTTCCAAGTCTCCCTACAGAGGGATTATCAATGAATCAGAATGTCAGATACTTCTGGATAAGGCAAAAGAGAGATTAAAAAACGCAGGCTATGACGGTTCACTACTGAAAACTAACGACCTCCTGTTAGCGATAAATGATGAAGGAGAGATTATGAAAAATAATTCCGGCGAACCAGAAGTCATTATTTGCAATTTTGAGCTGATATGGAAGATTTAAGAAGTAACACCCCCAGGCTCCGCCTACCCCCTCTTTCCGCACTCAGGCGGATTCGCCGGGGAGAAAAGATAAGAGGGGAAAAAGGGGAGTTATGATTTCCGAAGGGCGAGGGGTGGATTCCTCGTTTGTCATTGTCCGCACTCAGGCGGATTCGCTGAGGAGAACGAGTCCCGATTTTTATCGGGGCGTGGCAATCTATTTTTTTGTCATTCCCTCTTATTCTGTCATTCTGGCTTGTCCAGAATCTCTCTTCAGAAGGATTCCCGACAAGCGGGAATGACATCAGGACAATGGAGCTTCCCTTGACACACTTCATTGTTTTCTCCTAAAATCTATCCAAAAGTCGTAGACTCGATTCTACGAGACTCTACGAGACGCATGCGACATGAAAAATGTTGGCCTTAAGAAAGGATTAGAAACATGGCAAAGAAAGAAATTCAGGAATTGCTCGACAGGGTCGCCGACGGAAGCGGTTACGGTGATCCAGATGCAAGACTCAACGATGATCGCAAACTTCAAGTTCTTCTTGCACAAGAGCAATCCAAGATAGGAACCAGACTGAATTGGCTAACTTTCTTCCTTGTTCTTGTAGGATTGCTGAATGTCGTGATGTTAGCGTTTCAAATCTGGGGCAAGTAACAATACCAACAACGCCTTGCACTTTATTGTCGCTACCTCGCTAAAAAGTGAAGGCAAGCGTTGAGCGACTAGGAGGCATCAGTCATGGACCCCGAAGTGACACCAATTGTATTCACACCCGACAACGAACCGTACCTTGGGCGAAGTCTGCTCTTTCACTTCGATCAACTCATCAGTTCCGTCATGGAGCAGAATGCCGTCACTGCACCAAAATCTCACAGCCGAACGCTCAACGATCATCAGCGCATGGCGTGTCAAGTTATCGCGCAGGCACTTAGCATCGCACTCTCCATTCGGGAGCTCATTCGGCAGGGTTATCTATTTGGCGCGCATGTTCTCCTCCGCGCTTTGGTAGAGCGGGCGGCAATCCTGCTTTATCTGCATTTACATCCAGAGGAGATCGAAAAATGGAACCGGGGCTGGCACCAAAAAGATGCACCCAGCCTCGCAAAGATGTTCGATGCCATTCAAAACAAGCAGCAACGCGACTCACCTGTTCGAGGAAGCGATTTAACGGCAGCAATGAACAGTCTTTTGCACGCAAAGCCTGACTCCGCACCTTGGAATCTGGTGCCCTTGGACGAAAAAGGAGTCGGTCATGCAGTTTCCAAGATACTGAACCGTCCTGAACTATGTGACGATCTTTGCGGAAACGTTATTCCTTGGCTTGTTGTTATTCAAGGAATGATGGCAGCCTATTTCCCCGATGAACCGTCCGCCCAAAGGTGAACTATTCACCCCCACCCTAACCCTCCCCCCTCAAGGGTGAGGGAACTATTTTTATCACTTCAAGGTTCCACACAAAACCCGGATGAGCCATGATTTTCTTGACAAGTGCATACCATTAATGCATACTAATACATATAATAATGCATATCTAACATAGGGAGGAGTTTATGAGAACAACGCTGAATATTGAAGACGAATTGCTTGATAAGGCAGCAAAGCTGACAGGAATCAAGGGAAAAACCTCGCTTGTCAGGCTTGGGCTTGAATCACTGATAGCAAGGGAAAGCAGCAAGAGACTCGCCAATCTCGGCGGAACCGAAAAAGGGTTGAAGACGATCCCCCGCAGAAGAACAGCAAACACATAAAATGGTACTTGTTGATACCTCGGTGTGGGTGGCGCATCTCAGGGCAGGAAACATAGGGCTTGATGCGCTTTTGAACGACGGCCATGTTGTCTGTCATCCGTTCATCGTCGGTGAACTCGCCTGCGGAAATCTCAAAAACAGACTCCAAATACTCTCTCTTCTCCGAACGCTTCCGATAGCACACCGCGCAGAGCATGAAGAAGCAATGCGTTTCATTGAAAATTATCGCCTTATGGGAAAAGGGTTGGGATATATTGATGTGCATCTGCTTGCTTCGGCAATGTTGAATAATATCCCGCTCTGGACACTCGACAAAAAACTTAATGAAGCTTCATCAAAACTGGGGATAAAACACACTCCCTAACCAACCTTTCCCATCTTCACCGCATCAGCAACCAAAGCAACCTTCTTCATCTCCTTAACGTCATGAACCCTGATAATATTTGCGCCGTTAAGGATGGATATTGCAACTGCTGCGGCAGTCCCTTCGAGGCGCTCTGACGCAGGTGCATCACCAAGTATCTTACCTATGAACGCCTTTCTTGAAGGGCCTATGAGCAATGGTTTTTCAAGGAGAGTAAATTCATGGAGGTTTTTTATTATCTCAAGGTTATGGTCGAAGGTCTTTCCGAACCCGATTCCGGGATCTATTATTATCTTATCCTCAGCTATTCCAAATTTTACGGCAAGCCTTATACTAATCCTCAGATAATCCATAATCTCAGGGATAAGCGCTTCATATACAGGATTAACCTGCATATTCTTAGGCGTTCCTTTAACATGCATTATCACAACAGGCACTTTATATTCAGAGACAACTTTAGGCATGTCAGGATCAGAACGAAGCCCGCTTATATCATTGACCATTGAAGCGCCTGCCTCCAATGCCCTTTTTGCAACCTCTGCCTTATAAGTGTCTATGGATATTGGCACTTTAATATCTTTTGCAATCGTCTCTATGACGGGTATCGTGCGCCTTAATTCTTCTTCCAGAGGAACAGGCTCAGAGCCGGGCCTTGTTGATTCTCCGCCGATATCAATGATATTAGCGCCCTCTTCTACCATCTCGTATGCCCTTTTAATTGCAAGGGATTTATCAAAGTATTGCCCGCCTTCTGAGAATGAATCAGGGGTAACATTGAGGATGCCCATGATGTGGGTCTTCTTGGAAAAGTCTAATGAAAAATTTGACCAGGTTAGTTTCATAAGATTATCAGATACAGATAAATCTTCCCTTTGCTATTTCTTTTGTCCTTTCAGGATGTTCTGCAAATATCATAATATGCGCAGGACTTCAAATGCAATCCACTCCAGATGGAGTGTAATAATAACCTATTCAGTACAATTAGGTCCAAAAAACTATGGTCGCTTTGGGTTATCCAGGTGCCGCTTGAACTTGATTTATATTCGGTCAAACAGTTGTTGTTATTGCTGTCATTGGTAAACGGAGTATAGACCTTAATGCGGTTTAAACCCGGCCTTGCAGTTACAACTCCGGCCTTTGTCTATCGTTATCGCGTCGGAAGTCTTACTCTGGCCCCGTGACCTTGTTGCATTGCCTGAATGACAGCTTACATTGGTGTAGGCGCCACCTGTAGTTGAGAATGTATATGTGGATGGTTCCCCCCTGCTTGTAACTCGGCACATTTTTATCAGGGGAAAAATCCGGGATGGCATTTCGCGCACATTATTGCCCCTTTATCGCCCCATGTGGCGTTTTGACCCCCGGGGTGAACATGGCAGGCTATGTTGGCGCAGGTACCACCGGTCGAATTGTATGTATAGGTAAAACTCGAAGATATTGTTATTTGGGGAACGTTGGTTTGCCATGTCAACCCCGCTGTCGGAGATACATTATAAGCCTTGTTGACATGATTCGTCTTGTTCGTGATAGTAACTCCGTCAGACGTGGTGTCGGCATGGCAGTAGTGGCATCCGAAATGGGCTACGTGTATTGCATGGCTGTTTGTCTTCGGCGAACCACTTGTGTAATTTGGTGGATTTCCATGGCACGCACTACATGCCAAAGCTCCTGAACCCCAGTTTGCAGAAGTATTGTTAGGTATTGAATCTGTTGAAACAGATGTGCCGTCACTATGGCAGTAGGTATTGGAGCAATTACTGTAGCCATCTCCCGGAGCAGAAGCGCCGTTGTATACCCCGCTTCCGAAATACGTATCGAACATGACATTGATTGAACCGTCTGCATGCAAAGTTTTTTCAGATGTGGAATGGCACTGATTGGTACAGGTGCTTCCATCAAAAATACCTGCTGCTGCGGAATTCCATTTATGACATAATGTGCATCTATTTATTTTATACGAATTAAAAGTATATGCCATATGCTGTGAATGACTTCCTGAAGCGATAGTTGTACCGTGGAAATAAGTCATATCCGCAGGAGCATGACACTTGTCGCAATTAATTGTTGTTCCCCAATTAGGCGTATCATATGAGCTTGGAGCGCCCACCCCGCCGTTCGGTTGCACATTCGAATGACAATAAACATTACTGCATGTTCCATATGCACGAGGCGTTGTTCCATCAGATGGCACTGCTGTGCCTGAAGCAATGCTATAGGTAGACGTTCCTGAAACCCTCGAGTCTGCTATATCAAACTTCCAGTCAACTTTGCCGCTTACATGTTTAATCTTGTCGGAAATTGTATAGCTTGAAGGACCGGAACCTCCGACGATATCCTTGTGACACAGTGTGCATGCATATTCCCTATTATATGTGTACTGGTTTACACCTTTAAGAAGCTTCGTTGCAGTCACATGCTTTTCATGGCTTCCACTCGTTGTTTGACTCGTATTCGATGCTCCATGGCATGTACCGCAGGCAGCACTTGAAGCATTGCCCCATGCTGGAGTTGCATTCTTGCCGCTGCCGTTATATTTACCGTGACAGTAGGTATTGGAACAGCTTCCATATGCATCTCCCGGTGTTGGTGCACCTGAATAAGTGCCTGCACTACCCCCGTATATCGGTGCAAATGCAACATCTATGGAACCATTGGCATGTTTGTCCCTTGGTTTTAAAGTGGGTTCAGGAGAATGGCAGCCTGCACATCTGTCCTTGTTGTAATAGTTATGGCAACGCTGACAGGTAGGCTCTGTCCCATATTCAAAATGTTTCGTATGGCTGCCCGTCGCTAATTTAGCAGCATGGCCGGAATAGTGGCAATTATTACTACAATGAGGGGCCACCAACGTGCTGCCCCACGTCGGTGAATCGTAGTCAACGGGACTGCCCGGAGGCGATGACTGCACCTTACTGTGGCAGTAAATGTTAGTACATGTGCCATAGCCATCAAGCATCGTCTGGGTGCCGCCGTAGCTGCCGCCTGTTGTCTTTGGGTCTGTTGAAAATACTACTTCGGATTTATTATTCACATGCAAAGAAGCATCACTGTTTGGATCTTTGTGGCACAGGCTGCAACTATAATTATATCCACCGAGATAGGCAAGGGTATGAATAGAATGGTTTCCCCTTGAGGGAGGACTTGCTGCAGTGGCGCCATGACATGTACCACAGGCTCCTGTTGCAGAATTATCCCAGACAGGTGTTGTATCAGATCCTCCATTTGGAGCCATTGTTGAACCATGGCAGTAGCTATTGCTGCATTCCTTTAACCCACCACTTGATGTGGTTGTTGCAGGACTTGTTGCTGTAGCATTATATGCAACACCGGATTGTCCGTTGTATGCGCCGCCCTGAGCACCTCCGCTGAAATTGTAGAATCCTATTGTTACAGCATTGCCGCTGTTATGAGTTGAGCCGCTGCCCACACTGTTATAATGACATCCGCTGCATGAAATACTTTGTGTTGTTACATGTGCATTATGAGCTCCTGCTGTTACAGAGCCTGTTGAGCTTGGATTTGTGAATCCAACCATTGAACTTGTATCAACAGGTGGATTGCCGTGACATGCTGTACATGATGCCTTGAACCCTCCTGTATGAGTATGACAGCCCTTGCAACTTTCACCTGCGTAATGATTATCGCTACTCCCTGTGTTCCTGAAACGCGGATCATGATTTGTGGGATTCTGTGTCTTTGTATGGCATACCTCGCATATCCCGTCTATTGTTGCATCTCCGTCTGCAGAGGACTTGTTGCCGGTCTGCCTGAAAAACCTCACAGATTTCCCGTTAACCACTTCCTTTACGAGTTTCCCGTACACTATTGCAAAGGTCTGACCCGGCTTTATATATGTCAGGTTGATTGCGTCTCCGCCGCCTGTGTTTATTGTGATTGTGTCTACAGTATTGCTGAGTATCCTGTAATTAAAGCTCTGATATGATACATTGGGAATAAGTATCATGCCCTTCCACTGGTCAGGTGTCCAGCCTGCCCCTGCCTTAGTTAAGGAGTTTGCCGTAACCGCTGCGGATTTATCAGTAAGATTATTAAGATAACTTGCAGTCTTG
>JBAZOY010000081.1:0-9129 GCA_041648505.1 Syntrophales bacterium
CGACGAAAATTTATTTTCAGAGGGCTGGCCGTTCGAGCCGCGTGTTCAGCCGCCGCAGGCGGCGACACGCGGTGACAGCCGCGGCTCCGTTCATCCTGACCGCCTGCGGTCAGGATGAACGTAGAGGTAAGCCGCCGCGCCGGGGCTTTGATGAAAATCGCAGTATGCACCCGCGGTCGGCTTGAGTGATTTGTTAGGACTCCTTTGCCTTATTCTGCCTTGTTACGACTGCTTTTCTGGCAGCAGTACGACGCTTGCGGGTCAGTGCCGCTTTCTTTCCAGCGTCTTTCATTCTTTTTGACCATACCACGATTTTGGGCCTGTCCCGCATTTGTATGATTGTCTCGGTTGAAATCAGGTCGAGGTCGTGCATTTTGTGGCAGTTCGGACACAGAATAACAAGGTTTAATGGATCGTTGTTGTCCCGATTGCCGTCAATATGAGCTACTTCCAGCACATCGGGAATCCCGAATCCGCAATGGGCGCAAAGCGAACCATAAGTCTCGAACGCCATTTTTCGGTAATTAATCTTCTTTTCCATTCTCTATTCTGGTCCTAACTACTGTATATATGGTTTCCATATAAATCCCGTCTGCCTCTTTCTGTCCGTATAACACGCAGCTTATAAATCTCAATAATACTAATAAATTTAGAAGAATAGCTCAACAAAACAATTATCTTTGTTTCTTATATGGTTTCCGTATAAGAAACAAATGAGAACGCAAGTTCCGGGTACAGTATACTCAACTATTTTGATTGCAAGGCAGCTCAATACTGTCCTCGCCAGCCTAAATCAATGCCATATTTTAAGGTCACCTTTTCTCTGGACCAGCTACTTCTGAAGGCAACCATTAAATCAATATCATTTTCTGCGGTCAAATTTTCACAGGTGCTGGTTTTGCCGCAGACCATCGGATACTTTGCTCTGGTGTCGGGAAAGGGTTCGCCCCTGCTTTTTCATCTTTATTTTAAGTGCTTATTGTAACATCAAACAATTTCGAAAGTTCAGTCATCAGTCATGACGTATGACTTATGTTGTATGCGTGAACGTTTCCTAAACTTTCCGGTTTTTATATTGCAGAGCGGCCTGGATAAACTTGTCAAACAGGGCATGAGGATGAAGCGGCCTTGATTTGAATTCAGGGTGAAACTGACAGCCCAGAAACCAGGGGTGATCTTTAATCTCTACAATTTCCGCAAGGCGCCCGTCGGGGGATACCCCGGTGATACGCAGCCCATTCTGTACAAGAATATCTTTGTAGTCATTATTGAATTCATAGCGGTGCCTGTGTCTCTCACTTATCTCTTGTTCTCCATAGGCATCAAAAGCAAAGGATGTATTTTCGACAAGACATGGATAGGCCCCAAGCCTCATTGAGGCCCCCTTGTCTATGACGTTTCTCTGCTCGGGAAGAAGATCAATCACCGGATACTGAGTCTCCGGATCGAATTCTGAGCTGTTGGCCTTCTCCAACCCGCAGACATGCCTTGCGTACTCCACGACTGCCATTTGCATACCGAGGCAGATGCCAAAAAACGGGACGCGATTCTCACGGGCATAATGAATAGCCCTGATCATTCCTTCCACACCTCTGTATCCAAATCCACCCGGCACAAGGATACCGTCGGCATCACTTACCTGCTGATCAATCTCTTCTCCTGTAATTTTTTCTGAATCTACAAAGCGAAGGTTTACACGGGAATTGTTGGCAATACCGCCATGGACTAACGCTTCATTTAAACTCTTGTAAGAATCCTTTAAATTTACATACTTTCCTACAATAGCTATCTCGACCTCATGAGAGGGATGTTTTATCTTATTGACCACATCTTCCCATGC
Source organism: Syntrophales bacterium (assembly GCA_041648505.1). Lineage (GTDB taxonomy): Bacteria > Desulfobacterota > Syntrophia > Syntrophales > CG2-30-49-12 > JBAZOY01. The sequence goes on from JBAZOY010000081.1 coordinate 1,841, forward strand.
CTTGAGATGCGGTTGACCTGTCCAGATATTTAAGAGTTCAACAATTTTTTCATCGACTCCTTCCTGGTGGAAAACGAGGGGCACCTCATAGATACACCCGACATCCTTGGCGGTGAAAACTGCCGCTATCTCCACATTGCAGAAAAGTGCTATCTTAGCTTTTATTTCTTCGGAGAGAAAATCTTCTGTACGGCAGAGCAGGATATCCGGTTGAATACCGATTTCACGGAGAGCCTTAACACTGTGCTGTGTTGGTTTTGTCTTTACCTCACCGGCGGTCTTTATATAAGGAACCCAGGTAAGGTGAATAAAGATGGCATTTTGTCTTCCCACTTCATTACGGAATTGTCTGATCGCCTCTAAAAAGGGTAAGCTCTCGATATCGCCTACTGTTCCGCCGATCTCTACAACAGCCGCATCATATCCATTAGCGCTCTCCTTTATATAGTCTTTGATTTCATTTGTAATATGAGGGATAACCTGGACTGTTTTTCCCAGATATTCACCTCTCCTCTCCTTTGAAATTACAGAGAAATAGACCTGTCCCGCGGTCAGGTTATTACATTTTCCCATGCGTATGGAGGTGAACCGTTCGTAATGCCCCAGGTCAAGATCGGCTTCGGCACCGTCATCGGTTACAAAGACTTCGCCGTGTTGAAAAGGGTTCATTGTGCCCGGATCAACATTGATATAAGGATCCAGCTTCTGGTTGGTTACCCTGAGGCCACGACACTCAAGAAGTGCGGATATAGAAGCTGCTGCCAGTCCCTTGCCGAGAGAGGAAAGGACACCGCCGAGGACAAAGATGAATTTTGTTTTCATAGGTCGATTCAAAATTCCTTTCTTTTATTATTCTGTAAGTTCAACTATTAATTCACAATAATCCGCTTCCGGTCTTATCTTACCCAGTCTGACACACAGTTTTGGATTTAAAACCTGAACCAGAGGCGTTAACCCCTCTTCGTGAGGAATAAGGCAGAAAGACCTCGGAGATACCTTCAGCATCCGGCAGGCTTCATAAGCGGCACACCATCCTCTGTGCCTGGAAACCACCCTCTGTGGAGTGTCCTCAACTCGTTCCCTTTCCATGAAACTCGTAAATCCAGGGTAATGTGCCTCCATTATGGCATATATGAGATCCATACCTGCTCGTGCATCGTTGCCCTTTATACCTAACTGGGGAAGGTGTTCCTCCAGTATGTCGGCCATTTTTGCATGGAGCTTCGCATGAATCCTTACCGCTTCTTCTTTCCCGATCTTTTCGCCCACAGCTTCAATATAGGATATAAGCCCGGCTAAATTAGTCGTATAGATATTCTTTAATGTTTCATCGGATATTTCCATGTCTTTTACTCCTATGTCATAAGTTGGAAGCCGAGAGCCTGGAAGAGGATATTATTACCACTGCATCCTGATTTTTACGCCACGTTCATGCAGGCGGTTTTTAATCTCTGAGATCGTATATGTTCGGTAATGCACCATGGAAGCGATGAGCGCGGCATCCGCCTTTCCCCGTGTAAGGACATCACAAAGGTGCTCCGGTTTTCCCGCTCCCCCTGAAGCGATAACAGGGATGCGCACATTTGATGAAATGAGCGCTGTCAGCTCTATTTCATACCCATCCTGTGTTCCATCGGCATCAATGGAATTCAGACAGATCTCCCCTGCCCCAAGATTTTCTGCTTCTTTCGCCCACCACAGGGCATCAATTCCGGTATATTTTCTTCCGCCATGAATGACAATCTCGTATCCTGAGGGGACTTCAGATTTTTTACCTACCTTTTTGACATCCATGCCCAGAACGATACACTGCTTGCCAAACGCAATTGCTCCTTCATTGATCAACTTGGGTCTTTTAACTGCTTCCGAGTTAACACTGATCTTCTCAGCGCCGGCAAGGATGACGCTTCTCATATCGTCAACCGTACGGATACCGCCACCAACGGAAAAAGGTATAAAAATCGTCTCCGCCACACGCCGTACTACATCAATCATGATGTCACGATCATCAGAGGAGGCCGTTATATCATAAAAAACGATCTCATCGGCGCCCTGTTCATAATACTCGCGCGCCGCCGCCACAGGGTCACCAATATCCACGTTGTTTTCAAATTTGATGCCTTTTGTCAGTAAGCCGTTACGGACATCCAGGCAGGGAATGATTCGTTTACTCAGCATCTTCAGTTCTCCACCTGCAGAAATTGGCCAATATCTCTAATCCGGGTCTCCCGCTTTTTTCCGGGTGAAATTGCACGGCTACCAGATTTTCTTTGGCCAGGACAGCGCAAAATCTTATGCCATAATCCGTCCAGCCAATGGCCCAGTTATCATCAGCGGGCGAGGGATAATAGGAATGGACAAAATAAAATTCAGCCCCTTCAGGAATTCCCTGGAAAACAGGATGTTCTTTTTGAAAGTCCACTTGATTCCAACCCATATGGGGAACCTTCAGATATTGATTGTCATATCGCAAATTATCCGGAAACCGCTTTACGCAACCGGGGACAATCCCGAGGCAGTCGGCGTTGTCTTCTTCGCTGTATTCGAAAATAATCTGTGTACCAAGACAGATACCCAGCATTGGTTTTCCCGTATTCACCCAGTCGCGGATACAGTGATCCATCTTTGTTTGACGGAGATGAGCCATCGCTTCGCCGGCCGCTCCAACCCCGGGGAAAATAAGATGTGTAGCTTCCTGTATTATCGCCGGATCATCGGTAATCTGATATGGCTGGTTCAGATAATGCAGCGCTCTGGCGACACTGGTCAGATTTCCCGCGCAATAATCTATTATTGCAATCATTATTATGTCCCCTCACGCCTTTGAAAAGGGGTGATGTTTGAATTCAATTCTCACTGTTTTGCAGAGGCCTCAATTCATCTACGTTTAATCCGTGATATATCCCCTGACAGGTGTTCCTCTTTTCCAGTTCTCTGTCTATCGCATTGAGGATGTCCATCTTGTTGACTGCCCAGTAAGGAGCCAGAAAAATGTCACGATAACCATCGGCAATCAGCCTTTGAATAACCATTTCCGGCGGCAGCATCTCCAATATATCACACACCGTACGAACATATTCCTCCTTATCCATCATCCTGATTCTCTTTTCTTCGTAAAGATCACCAAGAACTGTTCCCTTCAGGGCAAGAAGCAGATGAATTTTTATACCATTAATGGGCAGGCCGGAGATAACCTTTGCCGTTTCAAGGATATCTTCCCGTGTTTCCCCCGGCAGACCGAGAATGATATGAGTACAGATATAAATATCACCTCCCGAAGCTCTAGAGACGGCATCGATAAAGGTCTCTGCCGAATGTCCCCTGTTGAGGAACCGCAAAGTTTTGTCGTGGATCGATTGAAGTCCCAGTTCCAGCCAGGTGTGATATTGTTTTGCGTAGGTCTTTAAGAGTCCGATGACATCATCAGGGATACAGTCCGGGCGTGTGCCGACAGATATACCGATGATATCTTCCCCGGATAGAGCTTCGTCGTATAAGGTCTTAAGTTTTTGATAACTTCCATAAGTATTGGTAAATGTCTGGAAATAGGCAATAAATTTCTCAGCTTTCTTATTTTTTCTGTAATACGCCGTGCCTAGTCTGATCTGTTCGCTGACGGAAGGGAGAGGACCTTCCTGTCGCAGGCGGGAACCACGTCCATCGCAGTAAATGCATCCGCCCGTGGAGATAGTACCGTCACGATTGGGACAGGTAAAACCAGCATCAATCTGTAGCTTGTAAACATTGCATCCAAACTGATTGCGCCAGAAAGTCTTTAAATCATAGTATCTCTTTGTATTGTTCCAGAATAGCGGTTTTTGCATAGTAAAAGCGTAATTTATCACATGTTATAAAGTTAAATAGAAACGTTGTTTAAACAAAGTTATGGACTATTTTTTATATCATAGAAAAATTCTATCCGGAAGGCGCGAATTAAAGATTTTTCGAGTATCATGTCCTTGCAGCGAATTGATATATGCATGGTCAAAAATACTACTAAGCACCGACGAATACAATTTTCAAAGCTCTCAAAATAAAAGGGATTTAGCGGTTGACTTTTAGAGCCCTTTTATTTTTAATAAAAAGGTCTCGATTAAGATTTTTTATGAAGAAGACAATTATACACCGGTTTCTCAGCTTATTGATTTTATCCCTTAAATCATTCTAACACAAATAAAAAATAGGGGCCAGGTGGGCGCAGTGAATTCTCTATGAAACGTCACTGAAATAAATTTATTCAGTTTTTTAAAGAGGATAACATGTCTCATAATATTGATTTTTCATTTTTGGATATACCGGAAATTCTGAGCGTTATATTTTATCCCCGAAAAGATTTTTATACCCCCGGTTTGGGTACCACCCATTTCGTTGAGGTGGAAAAAGGGGTAGAAATTGGCTGTAGATTCTATTTGAAAGCGAAAGATTTACCCACCATCCTCTACTTCCACGGTAATGGAGAAACAGCAGGCGATTATGAATGGGTTGCACCTGCTTTCAACCAGCGGGACATTAATCTTTTTGTAGCTGACTACCGGGGTTATGGATTGAGTAACGGCCATCCGACGATTACTAATTTGATCAGAGACGCACACCCTGTTTATGAAGGATTTAAAGCGATATTAAAAAAAGAGGAGTGCCTGGGAGAAACTTTTTTAATGGGCCGTTCGCTGGGGAGCGTTCCTGCGATTGAGTTGTCCTACCACTACCAGGATGAGATCAAGGGACTGATCATAGAGAGCGGAGGGGCTAATATTTTCTTGCGGCTTTTTGAACTCTTCGGGATCGAGGTTGAGGAATCTTTCAGGAATAAATTGGAAGAAGCATCTAATAAGACAAAGATCAGACAGGTAAACATTCCTACCCTGGTTATCCATGCCGAATCTGACACGCTTTTACCTGTTCAGAATGGTGTGGATCTTTATGAAAATTCAGGAGCTGAGAAGAAAGATATATTTATCGTTCCCGGTGCTGATCATAACAACCTGTGGCAGATTGCGGGAGATGAGTACTACCGGAAAATTGAAGATTTTGTTAAGACTCATTGCTGAGAATAATATTTATTGAAAAGGAGCAAATATGGAATGCCCGAATTTAAAAGCTAACCTGGATCGATGTAATTGTACCTATCAATCATGTGAAAAAAAGGGAAAGTGTTGCGAGTGTTTACCATACCACTGGAAAATGCAACAATTACCGGCATGTCTTTTCCCTCCCGAAGTGGAAAAGACTTTTGATCGTTCTCTCAAACGGTTTATCTCTATTTATAAGGATAAAGTCTAAAGCGGTTGTTTGAATCTCAGGCTGTCGGTATCAAAGGTGTTAACTACATCGTTTTTCTCGAGCCAACCACGCCGTGCAACAGTAACCCCAAACTTCATGCGGTTTAACTGCTCGCACGAATGTGCATCAGTGTTAATGGCAATCATGACACCCATATCTTTAGCCTTGCGAACATAAATATCGGTCAGATCCAGGCGGGCAGGATAGGCATTAATCTCAAGTATCGTCCCGGTCTGCTTGGCAGCTTCCAGAACCGCCTCCATGTCCACCATGTATGGTTCCCTCTCTCCTATAAGTCTGCCTGAAGGATGGGCCAGTATGTCCACCTGAGGATTTTTTATAGCCTTTATTATGCGTGCTGTCATGGTCTTTTCATCCTGCTGCTGAGCAGAATGTACAGAGGCTATAACAAAATCGCAGCATTTGAGAATATCATCAGGAAAATCGAGGCTGGCATCGGCTCTTATATCTACTTCAACCCCGGCAAATATCATAAAATCATCCAGCTTGTTATTCAATCTGTGAATTTCTTCAATTTGTTTGAGAAGCCGTTCCTCCGATAGCCCTCCTGCTATTCCCAGCAACTTTGAATGGTCTGTAATTCCGATGTAATTATACCCTATATTTTGGGCAGCTTTTGCCATATCCTCAATAGAGTCTTTGCCATCACTCCAATTGGTATGGAGATGAAGGTCCCCTTTTAAATCCGAAAGCGACAAAAGATCAGGGAGTAATCCTTTCAATGGCCCTGATAATATTCTCTTCCTTTGTTTCTCCGAACCCTGGAAGCCCTCGTATATTATGGGCCTTTGCAGTCTTTTCCAGGGAATCTATATCAGCCGCCCCCAATCCTTGATAGATCAGTTGAATTGTTTTCGGCCCAATTCCGGACACTTCCAGCAGTTCTTTAAGACCATGCGGTATTTCATTGCTGAGTTTATCATAGTATTCAAGCTTTCCCGTTCTCAGATATTCGTCAATCTTTTCAGAAATTGCGACTCCAATACCAGGTATCGCTTTGAGATCATTTTTAGTAACTATATCTCCAGCATCTGCATGTAAATTCTCTATAGCACGTGCGGCTTTAATGTATGCCTTGATTTTAAAAGGATTTTCCCCTTTAAGCTCAAGAAGCTCTCCTATCTTGGATAATAATTCAGCAACCTCTCTATTTTTGTTCATCTTACTTCCTGAAGATCCAGAAGATCAAATTTAGAAGAACTGTAAGACCAAAACTGATTAAAATAGAACTCCCCAGAAGAAAATAAAATTTGAAATTACCTTTTTGCACAAAAAGGTCACCCGGTAACTTTCCCCAGAAAGGGAATTTTCCTCCGAGTACAAAAAACAATCCGACAATGATTAAAATTCCACCAATTATTATAAGTAATTTACCGATATCTCCCCCAAACAGCATAGTTTATCAATATCCTCTTTTTTCTGAGTATCGTTTATCCTGAATATAAAGGGACATTTTTGTAAAACTGGGGGCTGGAAGTCTATTAGACATGATGATTGATGAACTTAATACCCCTCATCATATAGTTTAATCCGGAAACAATGGTAAAGAAAGCTGTAAACCAATACAGAATCATAACCCATGTATAATTTAAGTTTTCCGGAATACATTGAAATAGAAGGACAAAAAATACCGTAAGAAGCTGTAAAACTGTTGTAATCTTGCTGACAAGAGCTGGATGAATCTCAAAAGGAACTCCAATCATAGAGAGAATAGAAACACCGACCAGAATAATGAAATCTCTGCTGACGACAATGACTGTAAGCCAACCGGGGATTACATCCATGATAGCCAGGGACAGAAAGCAACTCAGCAGCAATGCCTTGTCCGCTATTGGATCAAGATAGGAACCGATAAGGGTTTGCTGATTTAATATCCGGGCCAATGCTCCATCAAGGGCATCTGTTATTCCCGAAATAGTAAAAAAAATAAGGGCTTTTAAAAAGGCCCCATCCATGAGAAAGATAACCACCAACGGTACAAGAATTAT
>JBAZOY010000082.1:0-8825 GCA_041648505.1 Syntrophales bacterium
TAAACAGATATTAAAAGCAGGTTTAGCAGTTGGCAGGTCTTCAGCAGCTTCTTTTGCTGTGGCAAAAAGCGTAGCCGTAGCTCAAAATGTTAGAGAACAGAACTTTTTAGTATTTTGTTATGATTCCTCTAAAAAGTACGAAAAATAAAATGAAATTTGCTTTTTTCATGATTTCTTCTATTTTTTCCTCGAAAAAACCACAATATTTAAAAATAAAGAGAAATTCGTTCATAAAATGGCTCTGCTGGCGCAATTATCTTCTTTTTCCTAAAGATAACTAGAGGAGATAGCAATAGCTATGAGAAGCTTAATTTAGCCTGCGTTTGCCGAAAGAGGTGCCTAGGTAGTGTAGTGGCCTATCATGAAGCCCTGTCGAACTGTTTTTCAGCAGTAGAGAAAGGCTTCGACCCGGGTTCAAATCCCGGCCTGGGCGTAATAAATTCCGCTTTGGCGGGATTTGAACACACACAAAAATCACGACGGATTTTTGGTGGAACGCTCACTACGTTCGGTTCAATCCCGGCCTGGGCGTAATAAATTCCGCTTTGGCGGGATTTGAACACACACAAAAATCACGACGGATTTTTGGTGGAACGCTCACTACGTTCGGTTCAATCCCGGCCTGGGCGTAATAAATTCCGCTTTGGCGGGATTTGAACACACACAAAAATCACGACGGATTTTTGGTGGAACGCTCACTACGTTCGGTTGACACTCAAAAATTTCAAAAACGAAATTTTTGGTGCCACGCTCGAGACAAGCTCTCGGTGGAATCCCGGCCTGGGCGTTTATATCATTATCATAAGTTATATCAACAGCATAGTGGGCCGTTAGCTCAGCCTGGCTAGAGCACAACACTTTTAACACGATTGAAAGTCATGTTGGGGTCACGGGTTCGAATCCCGCACGGCCCGTTCATAATCGACGGTGCGGTATTCGAACGCACACAAAAATCACGTTGGATTTTTGGTGGAACGCTCACTGCGTTCGGTTCAATCCTGCACGGCCCGTTTATATTATTCAAGGTGGGAACAGTATGGTAAAGAAAACATTTGATATTAAGACGCACATTTTTGTGCCAGAACACATTCTTCTCTCTGAAAAAGAGAAAAATGCAGTGTTTGAAAAATATGGCATCAGCTTTAAGGAGCTACCAAAAATATTTATTAATGATCCGGTTATAAGGGATATGAAATTAAAATCCGGTGATGTTCTTAAGATCGTCAAGAAAAGTCCAACAGCAGGAACTGCTGAATACTACAGGGGTGTTATCAGTGAATAAATACTCTCAACAACTCATAGAAAAATACTTTGAAGAGCATTCATTTGTTGCATCAACAATTGCGTCCTTCAACCATTTTATTGATGTTGAATTGCAGCACATTATCGAGCAAAATAAGATTGTTGAGCCAACAATCATTCCGCACAATATTGATGAATTTAAAATAAGATTTGATCGTATTTGGGTCACAAAGCCAGAGATTACAGAAGCAGACGGTTCCAAACGGTCAATTTATCCTGCAGAAGCACGTCTAAGAAAATTAACCTATGCCGCTCCTGTGTTTATTGAAGTCAGCGCACATATTAATGGTATTCAGCGAGAATCATTTGTCACACAAATCGGCAGCCTGCCAATCATGCTTCGCTCTAAATACTGTCACTTGAATGGATTGAATGAAGAAGAACTTATCCAAAAAGGAGAAGATCCTCATGATCTCGGCGGTTATTTTATTCTCAATGGAACTGAACGAGTCTTGATTAATATTGAGGATCTTGCAGCAAACAAATTACTTGTTGAGGAAGATTCTGTCTCTACACACAAATATGTCGGTAAATTATTTTCTGAATATGGTTCATACAAGATTCCTCATACTATTGAAAAAATGAATGATGGCATATTTTATCTGACATTTACCCGTGTCAAAAGAATTCCTTTGATTGCCATTATCAAAGCACTTGGTTTGACAAAAGATGAGGAAATCATGCGCCATATTACAGGTGGAGAGCAGAATGATGCAATCTTTGTCAACCTCTATGAATTTGTCGACATTAAAAATGAAGAAGAAGCTCTTGATTATGTTGCAAAGAAAATAGGCATAACCCAAGCAAAGGATGTTCGTATTGAACGTATGAAAGAGGTTGTTGATAAATATCTCTTGCCTCACTTAGGCATTACTGAAAAAGATCGAATGACAAAGGCATATAATCTCTGTAAATATTTGAAAAAATATTTGAAAGTTGCTGCAGGTGAATTGCCTGTTGATGACAAAGATCATTACATGAACAAGCGCGTCAAGATGAGTGGCGATCTCCTTGCAGATTTATTCCAAACAAACCTAAAAGTGCTTATCGGAGACCTTCTCTATAACTTCCAGCGCATTGTCAAGCGCGGTAAATTTCCTTCAATCAAAGTTGTTATTAGAGAAAAATTATTGACTAGTAGAATATACAGTTCTATGGCAACTGGTTCATGGGTTGGCGGTAGAATGGGTGTCAGTCAGAGAATCCAGCGAATTAATTTCCTCGAAACACTTAGTCATCTTCAGCGAGTCGTTTCTCCATTAAGTGCAAGTCAGGAGAATTTTGAAGCGCGAGAACTTCATCCTACTCACTTGGGCCGTCTCTGTCCAATTGAAACACCTGAAGGAACAAACATTGGTTTGAGAAAAAATCTTGCTCTTCTTGCAGAAATCTCACAAGATTCTGACGAAGAAGTAGTCTTGAAACAATTAAAAATGCTTGGATTAAAAACAGCGTAATGGTGATGCTCATGGTTGATGTCTATCTTAATGGAAAATATGCAGGGTCTGTGGATAATGCACAGGATTTTGTTGATCAAATAATTTCAGAACGAAGACGAGGAAAACTTCCGTCTAATCTGAACATTTATCATGATAAAGAATACACTCAAGTCTTTGTCGAATCCTTGAAAGGGCGTGTGAGACGACCATTGATTATCGTAAAGGATGGAAAATCAGCATTGACAGAAAAGCAGCTTGCACAGCTTGAGAAAAATGAGCTCTCTTGGGGGGATCTTGTTCTTCAGGGTGTTGTTGAATATCTTGATGCAGCTGAAGAAGAAAATGCACTTGTTGCATTCAGTCAGGATAAATTAACTCCATCACATACTCATTTAGAAATTGCACCAATGGCAATTCTTGGCTTATGTACAGGACTTGTTCCTTTTGGAAATTATAATCAAAGCACACGTCTCAATGCTGGAAGCAAAAACCAAAAACAAGCTCTTGGATTCTACGCAGCAAACTATCTTGTGAGAATGGATATGGATGTTAATATCCTTGACACTTCTCATCAGCCAATCTGCAAAACAGTCATGCATGATATTGTTGGATATAACAATCATCCTGCAGGCCAAAATATTGTTGTTGCAGTCATGAGCTATCGCGGATATAATATGGAGGATTCAGTTATTCTCAATAAAGGATCTATCCAGCGTGGATTTGCACGTTCAACATATTACAGACCTTGTGTTACAGAAGAACTTCGCTACAGTGGCGGCCTCATTGATCAAGTCGGTATTCCTGATAAAGAAGTTAAAGGATATAAAACAGAACGCGATTATCGCTTCTTAGAAGAAGATGGTATTATTTATCCTGAAGCTCAAGTAAAAGAAGGAGATGTTGTTATTGGAAAAACCTCTCCACCACGATTCTTGAGTAGCATGGATGAGTATAACCTTACTTCAAATCTTAGACGAGAATCATCCATTTCTATCAATCACGGCGAACAAGGCATTGTTGATTTTGTCTTGCTTACTGAAAATGAAGAAGGAAATAAACTTGTTCAAGTTCGATTGCGTGATCAACGAATTCCCGAAATTGGAGATAAATTTACTTCACGGCACGGCCAAAAAGGAGTTGTTGGAATGATTGTTGATCAGTGCGACATGCCATTTAGTACCTCTGGCATTACTCCTGATTTGATTTTTTCACCACACGGTATTCCTTCACGTATGACTATTGCACATCTTATTGAGCTTATTGGCGCTAAAGTTGGAGCATTGGGAGGCCGATATATTGATGGCACGACATTTGAAACAGAGCCAGAAGAAGCTTTACGACGAGAACTTGCATACTATGGTTTTAGAGAAAATGGAACTGAAACACTTTATAATGGCTTGACTGGAGAAAAATTCCAGGCACGCATCTATGTCGGAAATATGTATTATCTCAAATTGAAGCACATGGTTGCAAATAAACTTCATTCCAGAGCACGAGGACCAGTCCAATTATTGACTCGACAGCCAACAGAAGGACGAGCAAAAGAAGGCGGTCTGCGACTTGGAGAAATGGAAAAAGATACTTTTGTTGCACACGGTGCATCATTACTGCTCAAAGAGCGCTTTGATTCAGACAAAACTGTTCTTGCTGTCTGTGAAGATTGCGGATTGCTCGCTATTCATGATGACTACAAAAACAAATCTTTTTGCCCAGTGTGCGGCGAAAACTCATCAATTTCTCTTGTAGAAATTGCATATGCATTCAAATTATTGTTAGATGAATTAAAAGGATTATGTGTTTATCCTAAGATTGAATTAAAAAACAAATATTAACAGGTGACTGAGATGGAACAGTACATTCATAAACAAGTAAAAGCCATTGTTTTTGGAGTTCTTAGCCCAAAAATGATTGTCAAAATGGCAAGTGCAAAGATTGTTACACCAGAATTATACGACAAAGAAGGGTATCCTGTTGACGGCGGACTTATGGATGTTCGTTTAGGCGTTATTGATCCAGGGCTTAACTGTAAAACCTGCGGTTCAAAACTCAAAGAATGTATTGGTCATTTTGGGTTCATAGAACTTGCACGACCTATTCTTCATATTAAATTTGTCGACATCATTGTTACGTTGTTGAAATGTACATGCAGAGATTGTGGAAAAATACTTATTCCAAAACAAAAAATGGATGTTGCACTCCAGCAGCTTGTTGTTGCAGAAGAAGAAGCAGGATTAGCTGGTAGACGAGAACAGATTCGTGAAATCATCGCTTCATTGAAGACTATCAATAAATGTCCTCACTGTAAAGCAAAACAATTCAAGATCACTCTTGAAAAACCTTCTACTGTTATTGAAAATGAAAAACGATTGACATCTATTGAAATTCGTGCCCGCATGGAAAAAATTTCAGATGAGGATTGTGCTGTCTTTGGTATTAACCCTTTATTTATGCGACCAGAATGGGCAGTTTTGACTGTTCTTCCAATTCCACCAGTTACTATGCGACCAAGTATCACATTGGAAAGTGGTGAACGAAGCGAAGACGATCTTACTCATAAATTAGGAGATATTGTGAGAATTAATCAGAGATTATTTGAAAACATTAATGCAGGTGCGCCTGAAATTATTGTTGAAGATTTGTGGGATCTTTTACAGTATCACATTACAACATTCTTTGACAATGAAGTTGCACAGCTACCGCCAGCACGACATCGTTCCGGTCAGCCATTGAAAACACTCACGTCTCGAATCAAAAGCAAAGAAGGTCGTATTAGGCATAATCTTGCAGGAAAAAGAACAAATTTTTGTGCTCGAACAGTTATTAGTCCAGACCCAATGATTGGACTCCATGAAGTTGGTGTTCCATTTGTTGTTGCAATGAAGCTCACTGTTCCTGAAGTTGTTCAGACATGGAATATGGAATACTTGAAAAAGTTTGTTCAACGAGGACCAAAAGAGTATCCAGGAGCAAATTATATTGTCAGGCCAGACGGCAGACGAAAAAAGATCACAGATGAAATGAAAGAACAATTGTTGGAAGAATTGCAGCCAGGATATTATGTTGAACGTCACTTACTTGATGGTGATGTTGCAATTTTCAATAGACAGCCATCTCTTCACAGAATGAGCATGATGTGTCATCGTGTGCGTGTGTTGCCAAACAAAACATTTCGATTAAATCCAGCGGTGTGTGTTCCCTACAACGCAGACTTTGATGGTGACGAAATGAACCTGCACATTCCTCAGACAGAAGAAGCACGTGCAGAAGCAGAAATTCTCATGCAGGTGAGTACACAACTGCTTTCTCCGCGATATGGTTTAAGCATTATTGGTTGTGTTCAGGATGCAATCTCAGGTAATTATATGCTGACAAAATACATGAAAATGACTCGAGAAGAAGCAGTTGAGCTTTTGATCTCAGCACGTATTCTTGAAGTAGGCAGACTGCCAAAAAAAGAAACAGTCACAGGCAAAGAAATCTTCAGTGTTATTCTGCCGGCAGACTTTAACTTTGAGGGTCGTACAAGAGTATACACTGGCGATGAGAAAAAAGATAAAATTAATGATGCAGTTGTTATTATTAAAGGTGGTAAGCTTTTATCAGGTGTTATGGATAAAGCAAATCTTGGAGAAGGTTCTGGACTTATGCTGAAAAATCTCCACCAGCAGTATGGCGCAGAGCAAACACTTGAACTCCTTGGAAAAATGTTCAGATTGGGTATTGAATCTTTATTGAAATTTGGATTCTCAACTGTTATTTCAGATACAGATCTTCCTGATGAATCTAGAAGGAAGATACAGGAGATCCTCGACGGTGCATATGTAATTGTTGATGAATTCATCGATACATATAGGCAGGGAAAACTTGATGCATTTCCTGGAAGAACAGTTGAAGAAACTCTTGAATTAAAAATTCTTGAACGACTCAATAATGCACGAAACGAAACAGGAAGTATTGTATCGCAAAATGCAGATCTTGGAAGCCACACTGCAATCATGACTTTGTGCGGTTCCCGAGGAAATGCATTGAACCTTGCTCAAATGGCTGCTTGTGTTGGTCAGCAAGCTATGCGAGGAAAACGAATCCAGAAAGGGTATCGTGGCAGAACACTTTCCTGCTTCCAGCGAGGAGATCTTTCTCCAAATGCTCGAGGATTTATTAGATCAAGCTTTAAATCTGGCATGAGTCCAGCTGAGTTTTTCTTCGGCGCAATGACGGGACGAGATTCACTTATGGATACTGCTCTTCGAACACCAAAATCAGGATATTTATACAGACGACTTGCAAATGCATTGCAGGACATGCGTGTTGCTTATGATGGCAGTGTTCGAGATGCAAATGGTATGATTGTTCAATTCAAATATGGGGATGACGGTATTGATGTTTCCAAGAGTGAAAAAGGAAAGCTCAATGTTCATCGGCTTATTGCAAAAATAGAATGAGGGAATGCACCATGGAAGAACCATATAATGAATATAAGGATTTGTTATCCGTATCAATCTTACAGGATATTATAAATCAAACAAAAGGCTTTACTAAAACAAAGACAAAAAAGATTCTTGACCTTGCAGTTGAGGAATACAATGCTATGCAGGTTGAAGCAGGAGAATGCGTTGGTATTGTCAGCGCAGAATCAATCGGCGAGCCAGGGACACAGATGACTCTGAATACATTTCACTTCGCCGGCGTTTCTGAAATGAACGTTACAACAGGTCTTCCTCGTATCATTGAAGTTCTTGATGGTTCTCAGTCATTAAGTACACCAATGATGGAAATCTACCTTCAGGAACCATATAAAAGCGGCACAGACCTAAAAAAAGCAGCACAGCTTATCAAAGAAACAACATTGCAGGACATTGCATCTGAATTTTTGATTAATATTCCAGATACATTCATTGAAGTAAAACTTGATACTGCAAAGATGGGGCCAATTTTCTTGAATGCTGACAAAGTGCACAAGCTTCTTGATGTTTCTTTGAAAGGAGTCGGTGTTAAATTAAAAGAAGATTCTCTGCTCATCAAGCCAAAAGGCAAGGATGTGTCTGTTAATGAATTGTACAAACTCAAAGAAAAAGCAAAATCTGTTTATATTGCTGGAGTCAAAGGCATTAAACAGGTTCTTCCAGTCAAACGAGGAAATGAATTCATCATTGTCACTGCAGGCAGCAACTTGAAATCAGTCTTTGAAATGGAATTTGTTGATGGAACACAAACTGTCAGCAATGACATTTTTGAAATTTATGATGTCCTTGGCATTGAAGCAGCTCGAGAAGCAGTTGTTCGCGAAGTTTTCAAGATTATTACAGAACAAGGGTTGAATGTTGATGTGAGACATCTCATGCTTGTTGCAGATTCCATGTGTGTCACAGGAAAACTCAGAGGAATTACTCGATATGGTATTATCAGCCAAAAATCCAGTGTTCTTGCAAAAGCATCATTTGAAACACCTATTCGACATATCATCAATGCAGCACTTGTTGGAGAAAAAGATGACCTCAACAGTGTTGTGGAGAATGTCATGATTAATCAGCCTGTACCTGTTGGTACGGGATTGTTGCGTCTTGTTACAAAAGACGTAAAAAAGTGAGGAGATTGCAATGGCAGACAAAGAAATAAGTATTGAAGAATTAAAACGATTGATTAAATCAGATAAAGCTGTTCTTGGAACAGAGCGAACACTCAAGCTTCTTAAGGCAGGAACTGCAGAGCAGGTTTTTCTTTCCAGTAATTGCCCCGAAGATATTAAGAAGGATATTGAATATTACGCTAAACTTGCAGGAACTTCTCTAGTTTACCTGAAATATCCTAATGATGAAGTAGGTATTCTATGTAAAAAACCATACCCTGTTTCAGTTTTGAGTATTAACCAATAACAATGACAAAAATCCTGTACACTCAAGAACTTATGGGTACTATGGCTCTTTTTGACAGGATTACACATGTTCAGCTGAAGGATTGCTTTGAAGATAGCAATCATCTCTTGACCTTTGTTGTCAATTATGAAGATCTTGGCAAAGCTGTGGGCAAAAAAGCATTATTTGTCAAAAGACTTGAAGAACTTTTCAAGCGAAAAATCAAGATTGT
>JBAZOY010000083.1:0-8706 GCA_041648505.1 Syntrophales bacterium
TCTTGATCTGCCGGATCTTATCCCCGTGTTTCTTCATCAGCCTGATATTATCATATGTAAAAGCAGCGTTACTCAAGAGGGGAGTTAAGATTTTGACATCTTCTAAAGTTAAGGGAGTATCCGTTTTTTTCCGGGAGATGGTCAAAACACCAAAGACATCGTATATACTTTTCAAAGGCATGCACAGAAAAGATTTTGTCCCATAGTGAGAACGGTTTCCCCGGCCAAAGCGGGTGTCTTTTTCAATGTCTTCGACCAGGAGGGGGGATTTATTAATGACCGCAAACTTTGCAATACTGTTGGCAAAATCAATACGGTCGCCTTTTTTTATAAATTCCTCTGCTCCAAAAGTGGAATGGACAATAAATGCTTTCCTGTGAGGTTGTTCCAGAATCAGAACGGACCCTATATCGGCATTTGTCACCTTTAATGCCCGTTCCAAGACAACATGGAGAAGATCTTCCGTATCGAAAGTCACATAACAGAGGTCCGACAATTCCTTGAGGGTAGTAACCTGTGTTTCTTTTTTGTTAAGCTGTTCAAAACTGTTCCGAAGTTCCTTTTCGATAGCTTGGAAAGATTCTACAATTCCGTTTAGTTCATTCGTAGTCCGCGGCTGGTAAAATCCGGCAATTTCTTTGGTAAGATTTTCCGCGATATTTTTCGAGATTGCAGAAAATCGGTCGAATACTTTCCGAATTAAAACAAAGCCGAACAATGAAGAGATCAGAAGGAGGAGAAAAAGTAGAGCAATATAATCATCGTTCATAATATTATACTTCAGACTCAAATAGAAAAAACCAATAACGGGAGCAAAGAAAAAAAAGGCAAAGATGATAGGGAGCATGTACTTCAGCTCCTTCTTTTCCAGTGATGACTCCTGTAGCGTTTTTTTAAGATTCAAAGGGTACTCCTTTTGGATTGTTGTAAACGTTATCTGCCAGCTGTGTCCAACTCTTTGTCAGTGAGCGGGAATTCGTACCCGTGAATGCGGGTAACGGTATAATTAAAATATCACAAAATTTTTAGAGGCTGTTTTTTCTGCAACGATATAGAATATATAACTCTGAATATTATAATATTTTTTTCTTCGAAAGTTCAACGCAAAAAAAGAAACTTTCCTGTCTATTATGTTTGGTTATGATAAGCAATTTTCCTTTGCCTTTCATTTCAACCTTTCTGCCTGGTCCGGATCGGTTTTTCTTATACGTTAGTTTTATGCCTATTTCTTCAAAGTAAGCATGGTTTTATCTTTTGCTGTTCTTACTTTGCAGATATACATACACCCTGAACCCGCCGCAGTTCAGCAAGGGATTTGGCTTGACATGGTGTAAAAAAGTGCATAGATTTACGTAAGAAATGTTGGGTTATCCTTCTTATCGATAAAGTGCATTACCAATGCTATGGCGATTATTCCTGATGAAAATGCGAATCGGCAAATTCAATGGCTATATATTGGGATGTGTGAATATTTCTGTGTACTCTGGGGCTTAAGATCTGTTTTAAATAATCACCCTGAGGAGGTGTAAATATGTATTCAGATGTAGTTATGGATCATTTCAAAAATCCGAGAAATGTAGGAAAAATGGAGGATGCGGACGGGATAGGGGAAGTCGGTAATCCTATCTGTGGTGATATGATGACCATTTATATCAAGGTCAAAGAAAATCGCATTGATGATATTAAATTTCTGACTTTTGGCTGTGCTGCCGCCATTGCCGTTTCCAGTATGCTTACGGAGATGGCCAGGGGAAAGACCCTGGAGGAGGCCAAAAAAATCACCAATAAATCGGTCGCTGAAGCTTTGGAAGGACTCCCTCAAAACAAGCTCCATTGCTCGAATCTGGGAGCAGATGCCCTTCAACTCGCTATAAAGGACTATGAAGCTGTAAAGGCAGGTAAACCCAGGCCTTCGCAAAGCAGCGAGGACAAGCATGAACATGTTGAGGGGACTACATGCAAGTGTCCCTATTGTGATACCGACCTGAAGACTGGTTTGGAGCTCTGTACCCACTGTGGCCGGGAGATAAAAGAGACGTTAGCCCACTGAGGAGGATTCGTGATGAAATTAGTAATGTTGGATTATATATCGGGCAACCCCGTCTTACCGGAAGTTCAGGAGGCTATGATTGAGGCCATCAAGGAAGACTATGGAAATCCTTCCAGTTCACACAGGTTGGGCGACCAGGCAATAGAAGCGCTGGAGCTGGCCCGGGAAAGAGTAGCCGGACTGATTAATTGCGCATCACCTGAAGAGATAGTTTTTACTTCCAGCGGAACCGAATCCATCAACCATGCCATAAAAGGGATAGCCGTCGCCAACGCAGATAAAGGAAAGCATATAGTTACCTCCAATATCGAGCATAATGCTGTTTTAAAAAGCCTGAGAAGATTGTCAAAGATGAACTACACGGTAACCTCAGTATCCGTAGATAAATACGGGGTGATAAATCCCGATGAAGTGGCAAAAGCAATTATGGATGAGACGATTCTGATAACAATCATGCACAGTAACAATGAGGTTGGTACTATCCAGCCGATAAAGGAACTGGCCGGGATTACCAGGGCAAAGAAGGTTCTCTTTCATTGTGATGCAGTAGCTTCCGTGGGAGTTGTGCCGATTGATGTTCAGGAGCTGGGGGTAGATCTGCTGAGTTTTGCCGCCAATCAGTTCAATGGACCAGCCGGAGTGGGCTGTCTCTATATCCGTAAAGGTACGAGGATTTCACCGTTACTTGATGGAGGGGGACAGGAGAATAGAAGGAGAGCAGGGACGGAGAATCTGGTCGGCATTATCGGGATGGGTGTGGCTGCTGAGATCGCCCATCGAGAGATGGGATCCCGCATAAACCATACAAAAAAAATAAAGGAAAAATTGATCAAGGGATTAAATGAGAATATTGAAGATATTATCATCAACGGTCATCCGGAACTCTCTTTGCCCAATCTTGTTTCTGTGTCCATAAAGTACATCGAGGGAGAAAGTATAGTCCTCATGCTGGATGAGGGAAACATTGTTGTCTCTACCAGGTCGGCATGTGCCTCGGGAGCCCTCCGGGCCTCACACGTACTTCTTTCCATTGGAAGGGAATATGCCGATGCCCAGGGGACACTCGTGATCAGTTTTGGCCGGGACAGTACGGAGGCGGAGATCGACATTTTCCTTGAAGTACTGAAAAAAACGGTAAGTTTCCTGAGGAATATGTCCCCTCTTTATCAAAAAAACCATGTAGCGGTTTCTTAGAGTAGTTTATTTGTCGTACCTGTGGTGTTTGGTGTTAAAAGATTTTCGTTGACACACCGGGAGGGTTACTGTAATTTAGCCCGAAATTCGGGTCCCGGAAGAGGGGGCGAAGAAAGCATATTGCTGTGAAGAAACAATACAAGCATATTCTTGTGCCTCTTGATGGTTCTGAGCTGGCCGAAGCAGCCCTTGCGGATGCATTTGTTCTGGCCAGGCTCAGTATGGCGGAAGTGACATTACTCAGAATAGTACCGGTTACAGAAAGCGTTCCTGAGCTCAGTGCTTACTCTGCAACTTATGTTGATGAAATATGGCAGATCAATAGAAGACAGGCTATCGAATATTTGGAGTCGGTCCGTGATAAGGTAAAAAGTGAATCATTTAAGGTTCATATAGCTGTTGAGATGGGGCCTGCCGCAGAGACTATTATATATTATGCAAGTAAACATCATGCTGACCTTATCGTTATGGCGACTCATGGGCACTCAGGTTTAAAACGGTGGGTTTATGGCAGCGTGGCAGATAAAGTGCTGCGCGGATCTCATTTTTCGGTCTTGCTTGTTCGGTCATTCCCGGAGGATATAAAAACCGACTGACCTCGTTTCTTACTGTTTTAATGGGGGATTGTCTAGTGGTAGACTTAGGATTCTGAATCCTGCTACCGATGTTTGAATCTTGGTCCCCTAGCCAAGGTCCCATCGTCTAGTGGTTAGGACGCTGGCCTCTCACGCCGGAAACAGGGGTTCAACTCCCCTTGGGACTACCATAACAATTATAAGGGGTTAGCCGAAAATGGCTGGCCCCTTTTCCGTCCAAGTTGCGGATGGCTTGCTTATTATATGTACAAAAGTCAGTAAATATTTTCAGCATACCGGCAATAGGAGACCATGTGAATTCCGGCAAGATACCACAGAGCTTATGTTACTATGGTGATACAGCCGGCATTATTTGAATGAAATACTTGGCAGAAATTGTATTGAAGGATCACGTCCTTTGAGGTATAGTTTCTTCTGACATAAAAAGAAGAAGTGACCGATCTGATTGTAAAATCATTATGGGATATCGAAAAACATTAAATATATTAGTTGCCTTTTTTCTGGCCTTGGGTTTTTTCGCAAACAGCGCATTGGCCGAGGCCTGTTTCTGCGGGCAGGCCTGTTTGCAAGGTTTTCAACCTGAAGCAAAGATACAAGTAAATTCCCCGTTGCACATGCGTTGCTCAGGTAATCTGTGCAAGAGCTGTAATTTGGAAAAGGGGCAAATGCTTACAGCAGCCAACTCTGCAACCCAGACGCTTAATATAAAAATCCTTAATACTGCGTTTTTCCTATCTACTCTCCTCTATTATCCTTCCACTTATCATATCCTTAAAGGTTTTAACTCATTTTATGCCTGTGAAACAGTCCCATCTTCACCGATCTACCTGCAAAACCTCTCCCTACGCTGTTGATTTTCTAAATATATCTGCCCACTACGCCACAGAATATTGTTTTTTTAAGAGGTGCCTGCATTCAAAAATATTGAGGGGATGCGGTTGTGATAAGGGATTAAATCCATTTATTTGGAGAAACACATCCTATGGAAGGGATACTATATGAACAGAAAAATCAGCCAGGGTTTGATAAAGCGAGAATCGATCGGGTCATTATCCAACTGTTTAGCCTGTCACACGACTGCCGAAAAAGGAATCTGTAGCGACGTTAATGTCAAAATTCCAAAATAAAACGTAATAGAGTGCTTGAAAATATCACGAGAGTTAAAGCAACTTAAGATAAATAAGGGGGTTAAAGCATGAATTGTCCAGTATGCAATGTTCAACTTGTAATGACCGAAAGGCAGGGAATTGAAATCAACTATTGCCCTAAATGCCGGGGAGTTTGGCTCGACCGGGGGGAGTTGGACAAGATTATTGAACGTTCGACTTCAGAGAGCCCTCAAGTGCAATACCGGGAAAGTGATTATGAAACTAATAGCAGACATAGTGGCAAGCACCATGAAGATGAACATTATAAGAAGAAAAGGAGTTTCCTTTTTGATTTGTTCGATTGAACAATAGAAAAAACAACAGTCGTAGCATCTCAAGCAATAATATTGTGCTTTTGGTGGGGAAAATAAATGACAAAAAATATTGAGATCAACGGCATCAAAGGTCTTTCTGAACATGATGCAGCAGAGCGGTTGAAGGAGGAAGGACCTAACGAATTGCCTTCCAGCAAAAAGCGCAGTTTTTGGGCCATTGCCTACGAAGTCACACGCGAACCGATGTTTTTGATGCTGGTGGCATGTGGTGCTCTCTATTTTTTCCTGGGTGATATGGGAGAGGCTTTAATGCTGCTGGGCTTCGTTTTTGTCGTCATCGGGATTACGCTTTACCAGGAAAGAAAAACCGAACGAGCGCTGGAAGCCCTGCGTGACCTTTCCAGCCCTCGCGCTCGGGTTATCCGAGATGGAAAGCAAATACGAATTGCCGGTCGCGAGGTTGTTCGGGGGGACATCTTGATTTTGAATGAAGGGGACCGTGTTCCGGCCGACGCAGTCATTCTCTCCTGTGTTAATTTATCGGTAAACGAATCACTATTAACAGGCGAATCTGTCCCGGTCAGAAAAGTAGCGGGCAACAGTCATCTGGATATGGGCCGTCCCGGTGGAGATGACCTGCCGTTTGTTTACTCCAGCACACTGGTCGTTCAGGGTCAGGGGATCGCCCAAGTGCTGACTACGGGACTCCGCACCGAAATCGGTAAAATAGGCAAAGCTTTGCAAAGTCTGGAGCCGGAACAGACATTGCTGCAAAAAGAGACTGGCCGTTTGGTGCGCAAGCTTGCCGTTATTGGTTTGACACTCTGTGTCGTGGTGGTGATCGTCTTTGGGCTTACACGCGGTGATTGGTTGAACGGCCTTCTGGCAGGGATTACCCTGGCGATGGCCACACTGCCTGAGGAGTTCCCCGTAGTGCTTACGGTCTTTCTGGCGATAGGGGCCTGGCGTATTTCGCAAAAAAAAGTTCTCACTCGCCGCGTTCCGGCGATTGAGACACTTGGCTCTACCACGGTGTTGTGTGTTGATAAAACCGGCACTCTGACAGTTAATCGTATGTCAGTTAAAAAGCTTTTTGCCAAGGGGGAGTTTTTGGAAATTGGTTGTTCACCAGAGCTGTTGCCCGAAATTTTTCATGGACTTGTAGAGTTCAGTATTTTGGCCGGCCAAATAGACCCCTTTGATCCGATGGAAAAGGCGATCAGGGAACTTGGAGAGCAATATCTGACACAAACGGAGCATATTCACCGGAACTGGACTATGCTCCATGAATACCCGTTATCAAGAGAGTTACTTGCCCTTTCACGCGTTTGGAAATCGCCGGGTGACTCAGGCTGTGTGATTGCCGTAAAAGGTGCGCCTGAGGCCATAGCTGACCTGTGTCATTTTGATACTGCACAAGCCGAAAAGCTCGCCATGCAGATCAATGTTATGGCCGAGGAGGGGTTGCGTGTTCTGGGTGTGGCCAAAGCATGCTTCGGAGGAAGCAGCTTGCCTGATTTGCAGCACGACTATCAGTTCCAATTCCTTGGGTTGATAGGGCTGGCCGACCCGATTAGACCGACGGTTCCCGATGCTGTTCGGGAATGTTATGCCGCAGGGATTCGTGTGGTCATGATCACTGGAGACTATCCGGGAACCGCACGGAATATTGCACGGCAGATTGGGCTCAGATCTGATGATCAGTTCATCACGGGTCCCGACCTGGATAAAATGAACGATTCGGAACTTCAGAAGCGCATAAACACGGTAAACATCTTTGCGCGGGTCGTGCCGGAACAAAAGCTACGCCTGGTCAACGCCTTTAAGGTCAACGGAGAAATTGTCGCCATGACGGGGGATGGCGTGAACGACGCGCCGGCCCTGAAATCGGCACACATCGGCATTGCCATGGGTGGCCGTGGCACGGATGTCGCTCGTGAGTCTTCGGCGCTGGTTTTGCTGGATGACGATTTTTCGTCTATCGTTCAGGCCGTCAAGATGGGACGGAGAATCTTTGACAATATCAGAAAAGCAATTGCCTACATTTTTGCCATACATGTTCCGATTGCCGGGATGTCCTTGATTCCGGTCCTGCTTAAATGGCCATTGGTGCTCCTGCCGGTTCATGTAGTTTTCTTGGAGTTGATTATCGATCCGGCCTGTTCCCTCGTCTTTGAAGCGGAGTCTGAAGAAACAGATGTCATGAGCCGTCCGCCCCGAAATCCCCAGGAGCTCCTTTTCAGCAGGAGGACTCTGGTCATGAGTCTTATGCAGGGCATGAGTGTGTTGTTCGTTATTTTGTGTGTTTTCGCTATTTCTATATACCGTGGTCAGGGGGAACTCGACGCACGTGCTTTGACCTTTACCACTTTGATTATTGCCAACCTGGGTTTGATCCTGACAAACCGTTCGTGGTCTTGTACCATCTTGAACACTCTGCGATCAAAGAATCCGGCGTTGCTGTGCGTATTAGGGGGAGCGGCGGTTTTTCTCGGAGCAGTCCTTTACATTCCCTTCCTTCGCAGCTTGTTCCGTTTTTCTACATTACACTTGGTTGACCTGGCGATCTGTTTGTCTGCCGGCATAATCAGCATTGCATGGTTCGAGGGGCTTAAAATGGTTAAGCATCGCAAAGGGCGATTAAAAAAGTGAACTGGAAGAAGTTGATAAAGTGACCGGGTGAATCTCATTATTTTTCGATTACCAGATTCGCTTCTGGAAAGAGCTCAAGGTGAGATATTAATACAAAAAGTGGAATCGTTCTTCCTGTCATCAAAGGGGGCATTAAATCTAAGCGTAATCCAGCTGCATTGTTACTGGTTTGGAGGAGTATTATGAAAAACGTCAACAAAGGACTACGATAATTATTAGCGCCCCAGGCCGCCTATGGTGGTCCTATATCATAATTAACTTGTATTTGTTTGGTCCCCTCCTCGCTACCATTTGAAAAGTCGAGGACTGGAGGTGAAGCTGGTGTAAGCGCCCACCATGTAAAAAACGTTTTGTGGCCATTATTTCATTGACATATAAGGCCGTTCTTCTTATACTTCTTCCTCACAGAAGCAATGTCTTATCAAAAAAAGTCGGGGAATATAGGATTGAGAATTAGGCACGGCGGATTACCAAGTAAAAGCGTAAATGGATTCTAAAAGCGAGAGCTTTGAAAAACTGCCAATTATGTCATTTCGACCGAAGGGAGAAATCTATAATAGTTCAAAATATCTAAATTTCTCGTCGCCAGTGCTCCTCATGCTATGCCCGGCATGCTCGGCGCAAAAAACAGCGATTTCTTTTAAGAATCACAATAATGCAATTATTGTCGAAACGTGAATTTAAGAACAGTGGGGCTGTTGAAAAAGCCCTGTTCCAATTATGCTGCGATATAAAAACTTCTTACTGAAAAAGGATATTTTGTCCCAAAACTTGATAACGCCTTACAAATA
>JBAZOY010000084.1:0-8608 GCA_041648505.1 Syntrophales bacterium
CAGTGTTTTGAACAGATGGGGTAATGCTTTCCGACGTCTGGCGGTCTGGACATATTGAATACACTTAGCCAGTCCGAAAGCCTTGAGTGCCGCTAATGTTCGTTTCATATGTACCTCCTATTGGTTTGTTCGTGTTGCCTGGGTTTGGTTGTATCTTTTAACACGAGAGCGGGGATATCATCTGCCGATCATTATCGACTTACACCCCAAGCCATGCTTACACTCAGTAATACGAAATCAGGAGACCGGAAAGAACAATATAAGCTTATTTTCTTTGGAGACAGAAAGTGGTAAGATATTGTTTTTTAATGGGGAAGTATAAGACAAGAGTTCCGGTGTGTCAATGAAAATTTGGCTGCAAAATGTTAGGTGCTGCTCCGATGATCCTGGACCTGATGTATTGAGGAAAATCGTCATTCAAGCGATCATCTGTTTGCATTATTTACAAAATTGAAGTAAAAGACTGATCGAATAGAACAAAAATGTCTTTCCAAAGACGCACTTCAATTTCTGTAATTTGAGTCTCCTGTTTTAATGGGGAGGAAAGAGACAATCAGCCGATAATGTCTTTACAATCGATAATTTTTAGCGAATTTGACGAAGGTCAAACCGCCGTTATAACCGGTGGAAGGAAGGATAAATCCCATGTCTAAACGCAGTGATATCAAAAAAGTCATGATTATTGGTTCCGGTCCTATCGTCATAGGTCAGGCATGTGAATTTGATTATTCCGGCACGCAGGCCTGCAAAGCACTACGTAAACTCGGTTATGAAATCGTGCTTGTCAATTCCAACCCGGCAACGATAATGACGGACCCGGGGACAGCTGATACGACCTATATTGAACCCCTCAATGTACAATCAATGATCGAAATTATTGAAAATGAAAAACCTGATGCGATTCTTCCCAATCTTGGAGGCCAAACGGGGTTAAACCTGACGGCGGAACTCGCAAGGCTGGGTATTTTAGAAAAACATGGCGTCAAGGTTATTGGGGTCCAGGTCGACGCCATCGAGCGCGGTGAAGACAGGATCGCTTTCAAAGAGACGATGAACCTTCTGGGAATCGAAATGCCGGAGAGCGAACCGGCCTATTCCGTGGAGGAAGCAGAAAAGATTGCGGCCCGCCTCGGTTATCCTGTCGTCATACGTCCGGCCTATACCATGGGTGGAACAGGGGGTGGTCTTGTTTATAACTTCGAAGAGCTTGGAGTTGTCGCAAGCCGTGGTATTGCGGCAAGCCTTGTGGGACAGATACTCGTGGAAGAATCAGTTCTTGGCTGGGAGGAACTGGAACTCGAAGTCGTCCGCGATTCCAAAAATCAGATGATTACTGTCTGTTTCATAGAAAATGTGGATGCCATGGGGGTTCATACGGGTGATTCCTTCTGCACGGCACCCATGCTCACCATCGCTCCCGAACTGCAACAGCGTCTTCAGAAGTATTCCTACGATATAGTCGAGGCGATTCAGGTCATCGGAGGAACGAACATCCAGTTCGCCCACAATCCGGATACAGGAAAGGTTGTTGTAATAGAAATCAACCCCAGAACGTCCCGGTCTTCAGCTCTGGCCTCAAAGGCAACGGGCTTTCCGATTGCCTTTGTCTCTTCCCTGCTTGCAGGGGGGCTTACTCTTGATGAAATACCTTACTGGCGTGAGGGAACCCTCGATAAATACACGCCATGGGGGGAATATGTAGTTGTTAAATTCTCCCGGTGGGATTTTGAAAAGTTCCCCGGGGCAATAGATAAGCTCGGCACTCAGATGCGGGCCGTGGGGGAGGTCATGAGCATCGGAAAAACTTACAAGGAAGCATTCCTTAAGTCGATCCGTTCTCTCGAAAAAGGGCGTTATGGCCTCGGGTTTGCCAGGGATTTCAACAAACGCAGCCTCGAAGATCTCATGGATCTTCTTGCTGAACCATCGAGCGAAAGACAGTTCATCATGTATGAGGCGATAAGGAAGGGAGCCGACATCAATACCCTTCACAAAAAGACCCACATCAAGACCTGGTTTATTTCGCAGATGAAAGAACTCGTAGAGCTTGAGGAGAGAATCCTTGCGTTCAAGGGCAGACCACTTCCCGATAAGCTGCTTCTAGAGGCAAAAAAGGATGGATTTGCCGACCGGTATCTTTCCCAGATCCTGTCAGTCCCGGAGACCGACATCAGGAAACAGCGTATTTCCCTGGGCATAGTGGAGGCATGGGAGCCTGTGCCGGTGAGTGGAGTGGAAAATGCGGCCTATTATTTTTCTACATACAATGCCCCTGATAAGGTGGCAGTCAGCAACCGGAAGAAGATCATGGTGTTGGGTGGCGGGCCAAACCGGATCGGCCAGGGGATCGAGTTTGATTATTGCTGCGTTCACGCTGCTTTTGCCTTACGCGACGAGGGGTATGAGTCCATAATGGTCAATTGCAATCCCGAGACTGTTTCCACGGATTACGATACCTCCGATAAACTGTATTTTGAACCCCTGACTGTCGAAGATGTATTAAGCATCTATGAGAAGGAAAAACCGGAGGGTGTCATTGTTCAATTCGGGGGGCAGACCCCTTTAAATATTGCCGGTGATCTCGCGAAAGCGGGTGTGCCGATTATCGGTACGTCGGTGGAAACTATTGATATGGCCGAGGACAGGGATCGTTTCCGCCAGATGATGCGTAAGCTGGGTATTCCCATGCCGAAATCGGGAATGGCGAGCACTATAGATGAAGCAGTTGATGTAGCAAACCAGATTGGTTATCCCCTGATGGTCCGTCCTTCGTATGTTCTCGGAGGACGGGGTATGGAAATCGTCCATGATGAAGAAATGCTGAAGAGGTATGTCACGGCAGCCGTCGGTGTAACTCCGGAACGACCCATACTTATCGACAAGTTTCTGGAAAACGCAATCGAGGCGGAGGCCGATGCCATCTCCGACGGGAATGATGCTTTTGTTCCTGCCGTCATGGAGCATATCGAGCTGGCGGGAATCCATTCCGGCGATTCTGCCTGTGTCATCCCACCTGTCAGTATCCCGCTTCGGCATATTGAAACGATCTGCGACTATACCCGTATGATTGCTATAGAATTCAAGGTGGTAGGCCTGATGAACATCCAGTATGCCATCGCCAATGATGTTGTTTATATCCTTGAAGCCAACCCAAGGGCTTCAAGAACCGTACCCCTTGTCTCCAAGGTCTGTAACATCTCCATGGCTCGTATCGCTACCCAGATTATGCTGGGCAAGAAATTATCTGAGCTGGACCTGCATACCCCGCATTTTTCACATTTCGGAGTCAAGGAAGCGGTCTTCCCCTTCAACATGTTCCAGGAAGTCGATCCTGTTTTAGGCCCGGAGATGCGGTCAACCGGTGAGGTACTCGGCATAGCCGATTCTTTCGGCCTGGCATTCTATAAGGCCCAGGAAGCGGCACAGCAGATCTTGCCGAATGAGGGGACGGTGCTGATAACTGTGGAAGAGAAAGACAAGGAAGGTATCATCAGTGTCGCAAAAAAGTTTCAAGAGCTTGGTTTTCGGATTCTAGCCACGAAAGGTACGAATCAGTTTCTCACCGACAATGAAATAGCCTCTGATGTCATTTTGAAAATATTTGAGGGACGGCCGCACATCGTGGACAGCATTAAGAACGGAGAAATCCAGTTTATTATCAATACGCCGAGCGGCAGGTTGAGTGCCCACGACGATTCCTATATCCGCAAAGCGGCAATAAAATACAAGGTTCCTTACATTACAACTGTTGCCGCTGCTGCCGCGGCTGCCAAAGGGATTGCGGCCTTCCGCAAAGGTCATGGAAGAGTTAAGTCCCTGCAAAATTACCAGAGAGATATCAAATAAAAAATCTCCCTCTCCTTACCGGAAGGAGAGGGAGACAAGAAAATTATCTTTAACTATTTTCGCTCTACAATTATTGCCATACCCTGTCCGCCACCAATGCACAGCGTGGTCATACCGAGCTGGTAGTTTTTACGCATCATTTCATGGAGCAGGGTAACCATAATCCGGGCACCGGTGCATCCGATAGGGTGCCCTAAAGATATACCGCCACCGTAGGGATTAATCTTGTCCATGTCGAAACCAAGCTCCCTGATACAGCCGAGTGATTGCGAGGCAAAGGCTTCATTCAGCTCAACCAGATCAATATCCTTCAGGCTGAGACCAGCCAGTTTAAGAGCCTTCTTGACTGACGGCACCACACCCAGACCCATGTAGGCAGGGTCAACGCCGCCCGTGGCGTAAGACCTGATGTATGCCATCGGCTTAAGCCCGAGCTGCTTTGCCTTTGCTGCCGACATCATTACTACTGCCGCGGCAGCATCGGTTATCCCCGAGGCATTTCCCGCGGTTACGGTACCACCGTTTTTCTTGAATGCCGGCGGCAGCTTGCCCAGAGCCTCCAGGGATGTTTTTCTGGGGTGCTCGTCGGTGTCAAACATCTTCATCTCTTTCTTTACTTTCACTTCGACCGGCACTATTTCTTCCTTAAAAATACCGTTACTTATGGCAGCTAAGGCTCTATCGTTGCTTATCACGGAAAATTGATCCTGCTCTTCCCGTGTTATGCCGTATTTTTCAACGATGTTTTCCGCGGTCATACCCATGTGGTAGTTATTGAATATCTCCCACACTCCATCGAAGACCATGCCGTCAACTAACTCGGCATTGAACATTCTGGCCCCCCACCTGGCTTTAGGCATGTAGTAAGGTGCGGCGCTCATATTCTCCATACCTCCGGCCACTATAACCTCGGAATCACCAGCCTTTATTGACTGCGCCGCCAGGGCAATAGCCTTCATCCCGGAAGCGCACACCTTACTAACGGTGAAGGCATTTACTTCCTTGGGAATACCGGCATAGATTGAAGCCTGCCGGGCTGTGTTCTGCCCCTGTCCGGCTTGGAGAACGTTTCCCATGATTACCTCGTCTATACTCACCTCTTGCAGGGAATCGTCCCAGCAAAAGTGTTTTTTCTCCAGATCGGTCAATTCATTAGTCTTAAGCGAGTCGGGAGCGAAGCTCAGTAATTCAGGATCACGACCGGGCCTCAGTCCGGCTTTGGCTAAAGCTCCCCTGATAGCGATACTCCCCAGTTTCACCACCGGGATGTCCTGCAACGCACCGCCAAAATTGCCGATGGCGGTTCTCACTCCACTTACAATGACAACTTCATTCATAAAAACCTCCTCTATTCACAAATCCTTATTTATACTCATAGAATCCTTTACCGCTTTTGCGCCCAAGCCAGCCAGCAGTCACCATCTGCTTCAGCAATGTTGGTGGGGCATACTGCGGATCCTTACATTCATCATATATTGCCGTGGTAATGTATAGCACGGTATCCAAGCCTATAAGATCGGCCAGCGTCAGTGGTCCCATAGGGTGATTCAATCCCAGGTTTATGCCCGTATCAATATCCTCCTTGCCGGCCACACCGGCGTCGAGAATGCGTATGGCGTTATTCAGGTAAGATATGAGCAGATAGTTGACGATAAAACCCGGGGTATCCTTGGCGACTACAATGGTCTTGCCCAGTTTCTTGCCGAAATCCTTTCCTGCCTGCAGGGTCTCCTCGCTGACAGCAATGGTTCTCACAATTTCTATAAGCTTCATAATGGGCACCGGGTTCATGAAGTGCAGTCCCAATACCTGACTGGGCCGCCTGGTGACCATAGCCATGTCTATTATGGAGAGACAGGAGGTATTGGTCGCCAGCAGGGCATGTTTCGGACAGACCTGATCCAGATCGGCGAATATCTTCTTTTTAATCTCCATCTTTTCAATTGCTGCTTCAATTACCAGGTCGCAATCACCGAAATCCCCGGTGCTGGTGGTGCCCTTGATACGACTCATTGTGGAGTCCTTATCCTGCTGCGCCATTTTACCTTTTTCCACACTCCTGGTCAGAAACGAATTAATGGCAGCCAGTCCCTTATTCAGGAGCGTATCGTTGATCTCCGATACCACCACCTGGTAGCCCGACTGTGCACAAACCTGAGCTATCCCTCCCCCCATCTGGCCACAGCCGACTACTCCGACTTTCTTAATGTTCATTGTTTTCCTTCTCCCAAGTATTGCTATTTTATAAATGCCTTGCAGCGTAATTTATTGTTGATAAGATGTTGTTTTTTGACAGGAGAAGTATAAGACAAGCGGTTTTGTGTGTCAATGAAATGTTGGCTGCTTGTTATTGCAACGAGAAAATAAAATTTAAATATTGACAGAGATTAAGAACCTGAGTATTGATGAAATGTAGTTTTAGTCAAAATCAGCCGGGCTCCGGACCGAAAGTCCCGGCCTGTTCAGAACATGCGTGTAGATCATGGTCGTGGAGACATCCGCATGTCCCAGGAGTTCCTGTACAGTGCGGATATCATAACGCGCCTCAAGGAGATGCGTGGCAAAGGAGTGACGCAAGGTGTGGCAACTGACCTTCTTGTTTATTCCCGCCCGCGAGGTCGCCTCTTTCACGGCCTTTTGCACGAGGTTTTCATTGATATGATGCCGCCGTACAGTACCGCTTCGAGGATCAACCGAGAGGCTCTTGGCAGGGAACACATACTGCCAGATCCATTCGGAGGCCGCCTTTGGATATTTGCGGGTCAACGCCGGTACGTTTACCCAAATCGGCAAGAAAGGCCTCAATATCCTGACGCGAGCGATCGCGCAATCGCTTTCCAGGCAGAAAATTAACAAAGGCCTGCCCCCATTTGACATAAAAGAGCGACCGATCAGGTGTCACTCGGTTCTCCTCCACGCTGGCCTTAAAAGCATCCCAAAATTTTTGGGATGCTTTAGCTTGTTTATGACTTTCTTCATTCATAAAAGCTATCCAATTCGGGTAGTTAAGTTACAACTTACGGTGTTATGCTATGCAGAATTATTATATCGCTTTTAAAAATATTATCACAACATTTTGATATTGTTTAATATTATTCTTTAAAGAGATGGTGCGTATGTGCTATTTAACTTATATTATTGACTAATTGTTTTAGTCAAGTATTTTGTAATATAATTTTTCTGTCCAATATATGTTCGGGTAAGAAAGGAGAAACCTAATGGGAACCATGCACTGCCTCAAGGTCGGTTGCGCAGACGCAACCGTCATCGTGACGGCAACGGCAACATTTCTTGTGGACTGTGCTAATATTGGCGACTTCTCCAACCTGCTTCCTGCCAGCAAGAAGATACGCAGCGTCTTTATCACGCACCAGCATGAGGACCATTATTCGGGATTGCGTTACCTGAAAGACAATGGCTATACCATCGACTTCCTCATCTATAGCCCATACGAACGTCGGTACAATGACCAAAGCGTCACAATCGATGAATGGAACGAGTTCAACGCACTAAGAGATCACTTCGTGAAGCAAGGTACGGAAACACGGGAACCATATCGCCAAGACTCTTTTGACGAGAGTTGGTGGGCAACTAATGGTCTCAAGTTCTGGATAGTGGGGCCACATAAGAGCGTTGTAACCAGCGATACACGAGAGATTCACGATGCGTCTCTTGTAATCAAAGCAGACATGGGTGACCGCCATTGCTGCTTCACTGGAGATGCCTCGGACACCTGTCTCGAGGCGGTAGCAGACGACACGAAGAACTACTGCAACGATATCCTTCACGCAAGCCATCACGGGAGCCTCAACGGAGCACATCTCGAGTTCATCAAAAAAGCGAACGCAAAATATACAGTCATTTCGACGGAAAGCGCTGTCTACGAAAACGTCCCACATCCAACGGCACTCCGGCGATACTCAGACAATACTAAGGAAAAAGTGTATCGTACAGACAACGGCTCGATAAAATGGACTTTCTAGAAGAGGTACAAAAATGAAGAACGATTATCTTCTCAAAGAGTACGAACTTTGTTTTGAGCAACTCAGGTTTTATGACAATCGGCACGGTACGATTCTTCAGTATCTTTTCAGCCTGACGGCGGCTGTAGCCACTGCTCAGTTTGCGGTGTATAAGTTCCTCGCTGGGCCAACTAGGGGTTTCTTTGCGTGCCAAGCGTTCCTATCTGGCATCGTCTTCATTGCAACTCTGATTCTCTTTCTGACAATGCTCCAGAACCGCCTCTATTTTGTGCATATGGCAAGGCAGCTTAATGCGATCCGCGGTTATCTCATGACAACCGAAGCAAGTGATTTTCATGGCAACCAGCTTTACACTTCGACGGATTTCCCCGCTATCAAGGCATCCAGCGTCCATACTTTTCAACTTCTCGGTGCCGCGTTGATCTCATCTTTATTTGCTGGTGCTTCTGCATACGCAATAGCACCAAGCATTGGGACAAGTCCTTGCCTCGGCACAGCAATACTCGTTGCCGTAGTTGTCGCTATCGGAGAGATTTGGGGAGGCATCCGATACCTTTCAGACAGTGGACGTGAGACCTCTGACGAAGCAGTTCACGGAATCAAGAAGAATAACCAGCCCGAACAAGGCGCTGCACAGGACGGGGAGTCCGCTGCGCTTCATCCCCGCCAGTGAGCTTTAGCGTTCGCGGCACGCCTCCGGCGCGCCGCGAACGGGGAGAGCTGAGCTTCGCTCCAGCGCCTGTTCTTCAGGCCGCCGGAGGCGGCCTTTCGAACCAATC
>JBAZOY010000085.1:0-8592 GCA_041648505.1 Syntrophales bacterium
CTGCGACCAAACTGCGGCACGGTGATGCCAACACCATGATGGCTGAAGGCGGTATCCAGGCTGCAACCAAAGTCGGCAAAGATTCGCCGTATTATCATTACCTTGACGTCATGGGAGGAGGTCATTTCAAGAATATTCCCGATCTTGTTGAATCTCTGGTCACAGATGCTCCCGATGCCATTCTCTGGCTGGAAAAACACGGCGTCAATTTCTCCAAGTTTCCCGATGGTACACTTCATACCATTCACGGAGGAGGAACATGCAGGAAACGCATGCATTCAGCAGCAGATATCACCGGCGCCGAAATCATGCGGACCATCCGCGATGAGGCACGCAACCGGATCAATGATATCTACGTTCTTGAATTTTCGCCTGCCGTAGAACTGATATTGAATGAACACGGTCAATGCGCCGGCGCGCTTCTATACAACATGGAAACGGAAGAATATCTGGTTGTCAAAGCCAAAGCCGTCGTTATGGCTACAGGCGGAAGCGGCAGACTGCATGTACAGAATTTTATGACCACAAATCACTATGGCGCTACAGCCGATGGTATCGTCATGGCCTATCGTGCCGGCGTTCCCGTCTGCTTTTTGCATACTGTTCAATACCATCCCACAGGCGTTGTCTTCCCCGAACAGGCGGAGGGTATACTCATTACGGAAAAATTCAGGGGCTCGGGTGCAAATCTGGTAAATATCGACGGTGAACAGTTCGTGAATGAGAGAGAACCCCGGGATGTAGAAGCTTCTGCGATCATCCGGGAATGTGCGGAGCGTGGAAATGGGGTCCCCACACCTACGGGGAAATCAGGTATATGGCTGGATTCACCCATGATTGAAATGCTTGAAGGTGATGGGTATGTTGAAAAAGAGTTCCCAGGAAAATTCATCCTTTATAAACGCTTTGGGGTAGATATTTCTAAAGAGCCAATGCTTATCTACCCCACGCTTCACTACCAGAATGGCGGACTGGAATTTAAGAATACCGGCGAAACCAAAATACCAGGCTTATTCGTTGCCGGAGAAGTTGGCGGGGGTATTCACGGGGAAAACCGGCTGATGGGAAATTCTCTACTGGATATTGTTGTCTTCGGTAGAATCGCCGGTAAAACGGCTGCCGAATTTGTGGTGAAAAGTGCAAAAGATGGGAAACTAAACATGGATCACGTGAAAAAATATCATCAGGAACTTGATGAATCCGGTTTGAAAACAGACCGCGTCTCTCCCATGCTGCTTCCTGATTATACACTCCAGCATACAAAGGAAAAACAGCTGACAAGCCGTTACCTGGGGACAATGCGTTAATCTGTTTTCCGATAAAATCAGATCTTTCATACATAAAAAACCGCCGGTTCATGCCCCCCGGCGGTTTTCCTTTTTGTTTTTTCTAACATTCCAAGACAATATAAGAAGTAATTCAAGTATTACAATCAAGGCAACTTTTCGTGTTACCAGGCATGTTGACCACCTGCACTATCAGCAATGGAAAGGAATGTACTTACTGTCAAAATCCTGAAAGCAAAAGCCCAAATATCTGGAACAGCACACCAGGATTACAACCGCTGCTGCAAATAAAAAAACAATGAAATCATTCCAATGTTTAATATAAAAAATTCCCAAGCATCACTTCTGATATTACACAGTAAAACCTCCCGGTGGGAGAAAATTGTCTTGACATACCACAAAACGTCCCCATACTAATTTTAGTAAGAAAAAAAATCCTCCACCAAAATGAATCCCGGATGCCGCTATGCCTGATATAGCAGGTATAAGATTGTCCAAAGCCGCCGGCAGAAATAACGCGTAACTTATATTATCAACAATTCTTTTTAACAGTAAAAAATAAGCAGGGGGTGAACTATGAGAAAAACGAAAGACAACCTGGAATTCGCTTTCGCAGGAGAAAGTCAGGCAAACCGTAAATATCTATTCTTCGCGGAGAAGGCAGAAAAAGATGGTCACAAACGTATTGCACGATTATTCCGCGCTGCTGCCGATGCGGAAACGGTACACGCTAAGAATCATCTGAAAGTTATGCGGGGAATAGGATCAACCAGAGAGAATCTACTTGACGCCATCAGTGGTGAAAACCATGAGTTCACCGAAATGTATCCTGCCTTTATCAAGCAAGCGGATGCTGAGGAGGAGAAGAAAGCGGCGGATAGCTTTGATCTGGCAAACAAGGTGGAACAAATACACCACGGCCTTTATAAGGATGCACTTAATAAACTGGATAATGGCGAGTCTATGGAATTGAAGCCTTTCTATGTTTGCCAGTACTGCGGCAATACCGTGGAAGGAGAGGCACCAGAAAAATGCCCTGTCTGTGGCGCCCCTAAAAAGATGTTCAATCTCGTAGAGTAATTTTGATACACACTTATGGATATGGATATACAGGAAATAACACTGCAAGAAATACTGCCAAGGACTATCATATATCTTCGGTGCAGGGGCCCGTGGCGCCAACTTCCAGATATGATAGAAAAATTGGACGATTACGTTTCCACAATGCAAATATTAACCACAGGACCTTCGTCCGGTATATACTATAATACGCCGGACGAAGTCGACGTACAAGGCCTCGAATGGGAAGTATTTTATCCTGTTACACCAAATGAACCAGAAGTTAGTGACACTAAGGCAGGTATTGGCATAAGAAATTTACCGGAAACGAACTTTGCAAGTATCTTTCATAAAGGTTCTTACCAAAAGGCCGGTTCATCATATGAACGTCTCAAAAAATGGATAAAGCAAGAAGGATATAAGATTGCGGGACCTTTAGAAGAGGTATATGTTTCCACGTTTGGAATTCCAAGCGATGAGCAAACGATGGAAATCCGCATACCTTTATACTTCCATAATAAAAAACAAATTCTTATCAAATCGATACTTCAGGATGATTCGTAACTATTAATATCCAACCTAAGCGAATGGTCCGGCAAACAGCCAGTTATCACAATGGGAAAAAATCCAAAAAGTCCAAATCACCACACCCCCTCACCGATTTTCGTTGTTTCCGGCAGCATGGGAAGTCTGGGGGAACAATTCGCCCGCACAGTGCTCGCCCAGTTTCGTGACGTCTATGTGCCGGTCGAAATATACCCGCGGGTGATCCACTCAGAACAGCTTCAGGAAATTATCGGGTATGCTCTTGAGCAAGGTGCGATGATCGTCCATACATTCGTGGATCCTGTTCTACGCTCGCTTGCCCGAGAACTGATAGCAAAATCGGGGTTGGATGAGATCGACTTAATCGGACCTATGATAGATCACCTGGCTCAACGGCTGGGTAAAGAACCGATCGGCAAACCCGGAATGTATCGCCAACTTCATGCGACATACTTTGAGCGTATGGAGGCTATTGATTACGCCGTAAAGCATGACGATGGCATGAATTTTGAGACATGGGATGAAGCCGAGATCGTTCTGCTGGGCGTTTCACGGGTCGGGAAAACACCGCTCAGCTTATATCTTTCCGTTCTCGGATGGAAGACAGCTAATATCCCCATCATTTCCGGTATTCCACCCCGGACTGAACTGTTTGAGCTGAACCCGCTACGAGTTATAGGAATAATATCTGAACCGGAACAGATCGTCCATTATCGGCGTCTTCGAGAGGCCAGGCTGAACAAAATGCGGCTCCCTTCTTACACCAACGCTGCAAAAGTTTTCGAAGAATTGGAGGAAGCCCAAAAGATCTATCGGCAAGGTGGGTTTCGAATCGTCGACGCCACTGAAAAGCCCATCGAAACAACTGCAGATGAGGTCATCGGGCTTATTCCCAGAGAGCTAAAGAAGAAAATATAACCTAATGTCCTGCCCGCCGATCCGTAAAATATTACATTTAGATCTAGATGCATTCTTTTGCTCGGTTGAAGAACAGCGCAATCCCAAGCTACGAGGAAAGCCTTTCGCGGTAGGCGGCTCACCCGATTCGCGCGGCGTGGTGGCTTCGTGTTCCTACGCCGCGCGCCGTTTCGGCATTCGGTCCGCCATGCCAACGGCCCGGGCTTTGCGACTCTGCCCCGAATTGATCATAATATCCCCGAAGCATGGAACTTATGGGGAAATTTCCAGGAAGGTGATGTCTCGAATTTGTGAGGTCGCGGACTTAGTGGAACAAATTTCCATCGACGAAGCCTTCCTTGATGTAACCATGAGGCCGGAACTAGCCGAACAGCTGGCGAGGGAACTTCAGGCGCATATCATGCGTGAGTTGGGGCTTCCTTCCTCCCTGGGCGTTGCCACAAATAAACTGGTCGCCAAGATCGCGACGGATATCGGCAAAGCCGAAGTGCAATCCGATAGGCCACCCAACGCGATCAAAGTGGTGCTTCCCGGCACCGAAGCTGCATTTTTATCCCCTCTCCCGGTTCAGGCGCTCTGGGGCGTCGGACCAAAGACGGCCTCTCGTCTCGCAGACATGGGCATCCACACTATTGGGGATATCGCCGTCTGGCCGGCCCAGGACATGGAACAGCGTTTCGGAAAACATGGGCGCGATCTGTTCCGTCGAGCCCGGGGAATAGACGACAGCCCCGTCGCACCACGCCAGGAAACCAAATCAATAAGCCGGGAACACACATTTGCAAGGGATGTACATGACCCGGAACAGTTGCATAGAGCCCTGGCCAATATGAGCAGCAGCATTGCCCGGCGAATGCGGCGCTCTCATCTAAGTGCGTCAACGGTAAAGCTTAAGGTCCGTTGGCCCGACTTCACCACACTTTCTCGCCAGGTGACCCTGTCCCAACCTACTGACCTGGAGGCAAATATTCTGGAAGCAGCGGAGGTACTTTTTCGCCGCATCTGGCAGACAGGACGGCCCGTCCGGTTACTGGGTGTCGGGGTAAGTGTTATGGGTCCACCCGTGAGGCAGCTGACTTTATGGGAGGCTGCGCCGGACGAGAGTAAAATAACCGCCTTAGAAAAAGAACAGCGTCTCGAAGCCGCACTCGAGACCTTGCGGTCACGGTTTGGAGACACCGTAGTTTGGTGGGGCAGTGAAACAGATTCAGAGGAAACATAGTGAATCCCTCCTTCTTTGAAAAACCAAATAAAAAACAGCGATCCCATATCCTTTAGATTAATCTCTTAGGGTATAATTCCCCGCCGCTCGCGGCGAAATTGCCTTATGGGCTAATGTTTTCGATACCCCTTCCGTTTGCGGTGGGGAAGTTCATTTTTAAAGTTTTCCCAGGCATGTCTCCTGATATTAAATATCATTATAATCAACATGTTAGGAAACGTGTCTTGACATACAGGAAAATATCTCCATATTATAAGGTATAATAAAAAAACTAAATCCTTAACCCCAAATATTGCCTTAGAAGGAGGTCATGATAATGGCAGAAGCAGCTAAAAAGAAAAGCATGAAGCAGAAGAAGATTGACGAAGTCATAAAGGCAGAAGACCAGTGGGAGCCGGTAGGTCACACACCGATGCCCGATATTCCGGACTTAAGAAACTGGGATATGCGGCTGATGAAGACTTACAAACCATTTTATGCACCCGTGTGTGACCTGTGCTGCTTCTGCACCTATGGAAAATGTGATCTTACTGGAGATAAGAGAGGAGCCTGCGGCATAGATATATCTACACAGCAGGCGAGGGTAGTAACGCTTGCATGCTGCATGGGCATGTCGGCTCACGGCGGCCACGCCCGACACGTCCTCGACTATATGATTGAGAAATACGGCCGAGACTATAAGATCGACCTCGGGGATCAGATTCTGGTGGAAGCTCCACACATACGCACTGTGGTTGGGTTAAAGCCTGAAACACTTGGTGACTTGGAAAAAGCCATGGAATACTGCGAGGGACAGCTTATCCATGTTGTCTCATCTCTCCACACAGGAAATGAGGGTTCGAATCTTGACTATGAGTCCAAAGCCCTTCACATCTCAATGCTTGACCACGTTGTCATGGAGATTGCGGATATAGCACAGATAACCGGATTCGGCTATCCCTCATCAAAAGCAGACACACCGCTGGTCGAGCTGGGTTGGGGTTCTGTCGACAAAACGAAGCCGACTATCTGTTTGATCGGTCATAATCCGGTGACTGCAATACCCATCATCTCTTATTTAAATGAACATGGTCTGGAAGATAAGCTGGAAGTTGTGGGACTGTGCTGTACTGCGCTTGAGGTCACCCGTCGCAGCGACAAAGCTAAAGTGATCGGCCCGCTGTCCCGGGAGCTTTTCTTTATAAGAACAGGGTTGGCCGATGTTATAGTTACCGATGAACAATGCATACGTACAGATGTGACTGTTGAAGCCAGTAAAGTCGGCACCGCTGTTATTGCTACTTCGGATAAAGCAGCTTATGGGCTCGAGGACGTCAGCAAGCAAAGCATCGAAGAGATAATGGCGAAAATGAGAAACGGAGAGCATGTTTTCATGCTCGATCCTGAGAAGGCAGCAGAAGTGTCTGTGAAAATGGCAATAGAGCTGGCGCCGAAACGGACCAAGGTGTTGGTCAAAAAAGAAGACGTACCTGATCTGGTCAAAGACCACAGGCTTTGTAATATGTGCAGCCAGGTCTGTCCCAATCTTCTGCCGGTCGGCGACGCCATAGAGGCTGCCAAGAATGGTAATCTGCAACTACTGACAGAAGTATTCCATAGCTGTATCGGCTGTGGTAAATGTGACCAGGAATGTCCGCGCGACGTGCCCATTATAAAGACGATGCAAGCAGCGGCAAGCTGGGAGAAATGGAATATTCGGGCCGGCCGTGGACCAATCATGGATACTGAGATTAGAAAAGTAGGCGCCCCGTTAGTCCTGGGCACCATTCCCGGTATCATTGCTATTGTCGGCTGTACCAGCCTGCCTAAAGATTATGAGGAGATTGCGGAGATTGTAGATGAGTTTGCAAAAAGGAAGTACATCGTCGTCCTTAGCGGCTGCTCGGCAATGGCAGCAGGTATGTGGAAGGATGAGGACGGCAAGACCGTCTACGAAAAATATCCTCCCACGTTCGACGCCGGAGGAGTTCTCAACGTTGGCTCGTGTGTGTCTAATGCTCATATAACGGGCGCTGCCATGAAAGTAGCTAATATTTTCGCCACACTGCCTCTACGCGGCAACTACGAGGTCATTGCCGATTATATCCTGAACCGCATAGGCGCCGTTGGTCTCGCCTGGGGCGCGTATTCGCAGAAAGCGGCATCAATCGCTACAGGCTGTAACAGGCTGGGGATCCCCGTGGTCCTGGGCCCGCATGGTGCGAAGTATCGGAGGCTGTTCCTCAGCAACAAGGGAGAGGATGACTGGTCAGTGATGGATGGCCGTGAGAAGAAACTGGTAGATACTGGAGAACCGTCTCCGGAACACCTCTTAACAGTTGTCGAATCTAAGGAACGTGCCATTGTTACTATGGCCAAACTGTGCATCAGGAAGAACGACACTCCACAGGGTCGGCAGCTTAAGCTTACCCACTATATCGGCCTGCACAAAAAATATCTGGGTTCCTTGCCGGATGACCTCCATCTGTTTGTAAGAAAAACCAGCGACATACCGATCTTCTTCAAGAAGGAAGTAAAGGCTTATCTGAAAGAGGTTGGCTGGGAGGAGAAACCTGTACTGACTCTGCCTACCCTGGTTGGAACTTACCCATCTGAGGTAC
Source organism: Syntrophales bacterium (assembly GCA_041648505.1). GTDB lineage: Bacteria > Desulfobacterota > Syntrophia > Syntrophales > CG2-30-49-12 > JBAZOY01. Next base: position 7,632 of record JBAZOY010000085.1, read on the forward strand.
CTATAGAGGCAGTGGTGCGATAGGATTATAACGGAGTAACATACAGGAGGCAGGAGGCTTTATAATGACGACATTACCGTATCATCGTGTTAATGTGTTGACTGGAACCAAATCGGCAAGGCTGATTGAGGACGCCAAGGAATATGCCCTTTTGGTCAACAAGGCAAAAAGACCACTATTTGTCCTGGGCCCGGACATCCTTACTAAGGCAGTAGAGGGAAGGCCTCTAGTGGAGTATGCTCTGGACATAGCCAGGGCGCTGGACATCCCCATCTGCGCCACAGCGCACACTCAGAAAAAGCTGTTGGAGATGGGTGTAGAGCCATCCAGCAGCTACGATATTATAGAGATCATCAACCACCTGAAGAACCCGGCATGGCAGGGGGTAAAGAAAGAGGGCAATCATGACCTTGTAATGTTCCTTGGTGTAAGGGCTGATCTTGCTGAGCAGGGGCTATCTACTCTGAAGCACTATGCTTCTCCACACCTCAAGACTATGACCCTGTGCCCCTACTATTTCCCTCATGCAAGTTATTCACTGCCCAATTTCAGAAAAGGCTCCCAATGGAAAGAGTTTTTGGATAATTTCATTGCTAACCTGAAAAAGAAGGAGGCATGATTTAGTTTTTCGCAAATGATGTGTAAATTGAAGGGAGTAGCACACGAACCAGAAGGACAAGTTCTGGATAATGTGGTACTCCCAAATTATTTCCACTGTTTGTAAATAAAGTCGGTGAATTCTCCACTCTGTTTAATATATTAAATTCCTTAAAATAATTTCCCAAAGTATATCTTCATAACATCACAAAGCAATACAGGCAGTATATTATATAGAAAAATGCCTGTTAGCAACAAATAGATTTGTCCGGTTTAGTAGCAAATGAATTGTCCGCTTTTACTGTCCGGGAGAATCCGGGACTCATGATTCTTATCGGGACAGGTGACGAGCGGCGGAGTTACG
>JBAZOY010000086.1:0-8504 GCA_041648505.1 Syntrophales bacterium
TCCGCAAAACCACAACACCGCCCTTTTTTAAAGGCCTGAATACATCCAATGGCTTCCCCTCCACTTATAACGATTCCCTCAACCCCGGAGATCCCAAATGCCTGTTCCAGCACATTGTTCAATGCAATTACCCGCCCCTTGCTGTCCATGATGAAGATCCCCCACGGGATCGACTCGAACAGGTTTTTTAAGAAAATATTTTGCTCAAGAATGTTTTTATCAGGTATCATTTTAAATATTTAACCTCTTGCGCACACGGCCTGCCATGCTCGGGATAGCTCCGACAATCTGCTTAATCGCGAATTGAGAGACCGTTTTTTTTCTGGTAAGGAAATTATGGTTGAAAGTATGTACCTATTTAACAGGGATGGTATTGCCGATATACTTATTATAGAATATTGACAAGTCCACTTGCATGTCTGTGTACCGATTGCGATTAGCCTCCGTCATCGAGAGTTTTCCCTATGAGAGGAGTATCTTATATAATTATCGTTATATGTTTAGTGCCGCAAGTCCAAGAGCCTAAATGCCGCCACTGAGGTGAAAATTGTGTTGCCATCCTATCATTTAATCTTTTCAGTTGTGTAACGGCAAATACCTGTTTCGCCATACAAGGCATTGTGGTAACAGTGAAAACCCATAGGCTTAACCAAGTCATCCATGAACTCTATAAATGCCCTGCAGACTCCTGTACCAGGAAACGCCTCTCCCCAAGGACAATAGCTATGGTTTCTTACGCACCGTTCTGCTGTCATCTCCATCCCGGCAACCGTACATCCCATGATTTGTTCCTCAATAAAAGCAATGAATTTACCGAAAGTTATAAGATCAGGCTCCTGTTCCTCACTTACACCCAAAAGTTTAGCCACATCCGGTAATAACTTCTCCCAGAATACCCATGTGCCAACCTTCTTAGTAATTTCAATCGCTTTTTCTTCACCAAATTCTTCCTCTAAGACTTTATGATAACCTCCCCAAGTTAATCCAGCAAGACGGTTGGCAAGATAAAATCTTTCCGTTGGCTCTAAGCGCGGCATATCTATCGCGGCCGGGTCAATCATTCTCTCTTTAATCATATAACTCCCTCCTTTTTTCTATTCAAGTACCATCCTATGACCAAGGACGATAACTCTACCGTGATCCTAACCTAAGTGGCATTATTTAGGCACTTTACATATAACGATAACATGAAATGTTCACATACATAAACTCATTTTTATAACCCTTTTCATGCTCTATTTTGTGTTTAAAAATATGAGCACCTTTTTAAAGTGCACTCTAATGATCTCAATTTTTTACAAATCAATCCGATTATCCGTATATATCCTTCACAACGTCATCCATCCCGCCAAGCTCTTCAAGTGATTTGCAACTCGGTTTCCCGGTTTCTTCATCCCATTCCATGGCAGCAAAAAAATTACGCGCCATAGCCTTGTGGTCGATCGTAACGCCGGCAAGAGGCCCATATTCCAGGGGCGGTCCTCCTACCGATCTTTTGGGAAGCACAAAGTCAGATGGCTTGAAACCTTCACGCAAGTTGAACACATGCCTCAGACCCATAACGCGCTTTAATAGTTTCACCAAAGCTGTATCATCGAAAGTCCAGCCTGTCACAGCTTCCAGCAATTTTATCTCCATGTCGGGCATGACAAACATACTGAATATGCAGATTCCTGATATTTGCAGAAGTTCCATGCGGCTGGTCATTGCCACATCCGTTGGACCCGTGTCGCCGGTATCGTAAAACGATTTGTTTCTATTTCCCCCTTGCCACATTCCACCTTTTACATGGCGCGCCGGGGTAGGATCAACTTGATAAGTTCTCGCATATCCCGGATTGAACCTTGAGTCGTGCATAGGCAGCTCGATGCCCTTCACGGTCTGGAGATATTCAAAGCCCCTTCCCAATTTTTGGGCCGCGCCTGCAGAGCCCAGTGCTAATATTTTACCAAAACCTTTATTGTCCGCCATCGCCTGTGTGATTTCCACAATGGATTTGGCATTACCCCATGTCAAATCTATCCCTTCCGTTTCCTTTTTAGAAAGGATTCCATTTTCATAGCACTCGATAGCCCAGGCTATTGTTGCGCCTGCAGATATAGTATCAAAGCCATAACGATTACATATATCATTACATTTGATAATTGATTCCGCATTATCATTCAGGCATAAGGTGCCGAAAGCAGCCGAGGTTTCGTATTCGGGCCGGAAGGTTTCTTGAAGCGGCCACTCGCCGTCTTTTACTTCATAATCGGCACCGCACCCCACTATGCAATTAGCACAGGCGTACTTTTTTTTCATATACTTGTTCATACTTATGGCGCTGATCTTTTCAGCTTTCTCCTCGCCGAAATCTGAGATACCCACCCCACCCCAGTTTTTTACGGGGCTGTCTCCGGAAAGAGCGCTCGCACCAGTAACCACACCGGTGCCAAATTTTCCAAAAGCTTCGGCCATTTGAGCAGTAGGTCCACTTTTCATTGAATCTCTAGCCATCATATTTATTTCTCTAAGCTTTTCAGGGTTGGCCACCGGTACACTCCCCGTTCCCCTTACTGCAATTGCTTTGAGTTTTTTTGCGCCCATTACTGCCCCGGAACCACCACGGCCAGCCGCCCGGTGCTTTTCGTTTATTATGCAAGCCATTAAAGACAGATTTTCACCGGCAGGTCCTATAACGGCTGCTCTAAGCCTTTTATCTCCTATTTCATCAATCAGTGAGTTGAGGCTCTCTACACTATCTTTGCCCCATATTTTTGCAGCATCCCGGATTTCAGCTTTGCCATCTTTGATCCAAATGTAGACCGGTCTGTCGGATGCCCCTGAAATAAAAACAGCATCATAACCAGCCTTCTTCAGTTCCGGACCGAAGAAACCTCCAGAGTTTGAGTCATTCCAGCCTCCGGTTACGGGTGACTTACAAACTACTGCAAATCTACTACCCATTAATGCCCCCGTGCCGCTCAATGGCCCGGCTATAAAGCCCAGCACATTGCCTGGCCCAAGCGGATCGGCACCCGGTTTCATCATGCTGTAGAGAACACGGACACCGATACCATAACCACCGACAAAGTTCCTTGCTGTATCTTCGTTAAGTTCCTTTTCTTCGATCTTCCCCTCGGTCAGATCCACGAAAAGCATTTTGCCGGTATATCCACCTGTCATGTCAAAACAACCTTCTGTTATTTTTTAAGTAAGGGCCTAGAATAGTTAACCGTATGTAAATGTGCTAAAAAGCAAGTTATGATAAAGTAACAAGGTTAAAAAGTGTTAAAGAATTTCTGAGACCAAATTTCGAGAGATTACCGGAAGTGACTAGGGCCTACCGCTTCTTGATTTTATATCCCGCGGCCTCCCTGTCCCACAGATTATCATGCACACCCTCTTCCTTTAGCTTATACTTGGCGATCTTTTCGCTGGCCGTGCGCGGGAAATCACTGCGAAACTCGACATACCTTGGTACAGCATACCAGGGCAATCCCTCTTCACAGAAGCGGATCAAGTCAACAGGGTCTATGGGTGCGGCGCCATCCTTAAGGACGATAGAGATCTTGACCTCTTCCTCACCCAGTTCTGCCCAGACGCCTGAGGCTGCTGACTCCCCGACACCGGGGTACCTATTAACCACTCTTTCGACTTCCGAGGCGGAGATATTTTCCCCCCGCCGCCGCATGCAATCTTTCTTGCGATCGATAAAGTACAGAAAACCATTTTCATCTATTTTACCGTAGTCTCCAAAGTGATACCAGAGATTTCTGAAGGCCTCTACCGTTGCCTCAGGTTTTTTATAATATCCCGACATCATGGTAAAGGGTTCTTTGTGGCGGAATATGAATTCGCCTCGGACGCCCGGAGGGACCTCATTGTCGTCGTCATCGACTATCTTTATTTCACTATGCGGAAGAGGTTTCCCAATGCTGCCGACTGGTGTCTCCTCATCAAGAGGTGTTAACGCTACACAATTAGTCTCCGTGGAGCCAAGGCCTTGAATGAGCTTGAGATTAAATCTCTTCTCAAAGGCGCGTTCGACATCCGCCATGGCAGGTACAGTTAGCACGATTCTGACTGGATTATCAGCATCATCATCCCTCTCTGGCTGCATCCATATTACAGGAAACATGGAACCGAGGGAATTGAATACTGTTGCCTCGTATTTTCGTATGTCATCCCAGAACTTACTTGCGCTAAACCTCTCAACTATCGCCATGGTCGTGCCCAACACCAATGTAGGCAGTACGGCAAGAAACTGCCCGGTCATATGAAACAGGGGCAAGCAGTTATATATCTTATCTTCCGGAGTAAGACCTAGGGCCTCAATATAAAAACTTGCGGCTGTATAACAGTGATTATGGCTGCAAATAACTCCCTTTGATGCTCCAGTAGTGCCTGAGGTATACATTATGGCTAAAGGATCCATATAGCGAGGCCGCTCCGACTTCGGATCTTCGGCAGAACCTTCGAACAGGCGTTTATAAGGAATAATTTCAAACTTTGAATCGGGGATCTTTCCTTCGAATGAGGGCACCTTTCTTACTATTATCTTCTTCAGCTCAGTAAGCGAATCCTGGATATCACAAAATCTTTCAACGAGATCTTCATCAGCTACTATAACTTCAGCCCCGCCGTAGTTGATGAAGTACTCGAGCAATTCTCCCTTGAAGGCTGTGTTGACAACAGCTTCAACTGCACCAATCTTTCCCAGAGCAAACCAGGTGTATATGTATTCCGGGCAATTGGACATCATTATGCTCACGATGTCTCCTTTTTTTACACCGCTTTCTAGGAGCGAATTGGCAACACGGTTCACCCTTTCTCCTAACTGAGCATAGGTTACAGTCTCCCCTGTTATATATCCGAATACTTTATCTGGAGACTTCCTGACCCTATCTTCCAAGACATAACCAATTGTCCGCTGATCTCCTTCAAATTCTAGTTTATACATTTTATATTTCTCCACCTCTTCTACTTGAGTATATGTTGCGTCATCTCGCCGATAAACTAAAAATAAGTGCCAACACTGCCGGCACCTTTAACTTCTCTGTAAAAAATCATGGCTTTTGCACAGAACAGAAGATTTTCTCCGAATATTGTCAATGGCATCCGATAAAAAATTTTTATCTTTGTAATTCAGCAATACGTCCTGCCTATAAGATTAAAGTCAACGCAGACCAGAGCATAGAGCAATGCATGGTTTGTGGACACGACGGACCATGCTTCTTCTCATTCCGACGTAGTTGACTACCACCTGTATCCCTGGTACGAGCAGAGTAAGTACATCAGAAATCAGACGTTCCGTCGTGTCCACAAACCATGCAGCGTTATGGATGTAAGTAATTGGTCACAGTGCAGAGTATTATCCCACATGACCTCATAGCCGTTCTTGGTGATCGCGAACGACGGTATCCCGGCAAAGGGGAATCCTTTCTCATCCGCACCGCACATACCATTCCCTAAGTTCGGATATTTCATAGAGTGAGACAATACTGTGGGTGTGTTCAGATTATCCATAACCAGGAGTATCACGATCGCGCTCGGATAACGTTCATTCGGCATATGCTTGATTTTCCCTTCTGCACTATCTTCGCTGCCTACGATACATCACATATCTTTGCCGTCCAACCACCGTCAGCAGCTATCATCGCGCCGTGGATGTAACTGGATTCATCAGAAGCCAGGAAAAGAGCAACATGAGCGACTTCCTCTGGCTGGGACCCCCTCCCCATTGGCATTTGTTGGCCTAGTAGCTCCACACTCCCCTTTGTTCCATCAATAACACGATGTTCTTCAAGAATACGCAATGCCATCGGTGTCAACATAAGGCCTGGTTCGATACAGTTAACACGTATGTTCTGCTTGCCGTATTCAACCGCTGCTACTCTGGTCAGCTGACATACACCTGCTTTTGCGGCACAGTAGGCCGGCATGCCGGCGAAACCGAGTTCGGCAACACCTGATGAGGTGTTCACTATTACACCGCCACCCTGCTTGAGCATCTGGATAATACCATACTTCATACCAAGGAAAACGCCCTTGAGGTTGGTGGCGACGATCTTGTCATAATTCTCCTCGGTACACTCATGGGTGATCGCGATTTCCCCGTCTATACCGGCGTTGTTGAAGATAACATCCATCCGTCCATATTTATCAACCGCAGCTTTGATCATGTTCTGCACCTCAGCCGACTTAGAGACATCTGCCTTAACGAACAGTCCTTCTCCGCCTTGCTCCTTGATCATTTTGATGGTCTCTTGGCCGCCTTCAACATCGACGTCGGCAACCACTACTTTGGCCCCTTCTTTCCCAAACAATATTGCCGATGCCCTGCCCAATCCTGCCGAGCTTCCGGTTATCAGTGCTACTTTGCCTTTCAGTCTGTCAATTTTCCTGTCCTTTCATTTTCATTAATAGCCATAAACTACTACATCTGGTGGTGGTATAATAAAAAGGTTAACCCGTTCAAGTTGTTATAAAGCACCTTATATTCGAGGACGAAATAGCGGAGTATTCGAAGCAACATCTGGATAGTTTATGTCGGCAGAAAACGGCGGCGATATCAGAAGCAACAAAAACCAGAAGACCGCACATAGCATCACTCGCCATATTTCTGCGGTAACAGCTAACCCATGTTAAGCTTACAGAGCAATAATACTCCTCTATTTAAAATAATCACGGGGATGGCATATCTTTCTCTGCTGCATGCCAGCCCCCCCCCGCCTTGTATGCCGTCAGCCGAAAACAGCGGCCGGTGGTTTTGTAACAGACCGCCACGACGGCTTTTCTAACGAACACCGCCGGCTGCAACCGCCTGCGGCGTGAGTGGAATACCAAGGCCCGCGGAATCAGTGTATACTTTGATAAAATTACCAGGCTCTTGCCGACCTGTGTTGATCACAACATAGTTGCCTTTAGCCAGGTCACTGATGCTCCATGTGCCATTAATGATTCCAAACGCATCATAAGGAGGATAAAGATAGAGGTTTGTAATACGCCATAGTTTGCCCGCGCTATCATAGGAATCAGAAACCGCGATGGCCCAGCTATCCTCGTCTATGTAAAATGTACGGCGGCTGTAAACGTGACGTTTACCGGCCTTGCGCGTTGAATCCACGACCCAGACACGGTGCTTCTCCCAGCGGACGGTGCTCGGATTTACGTGCTTGACTCCGGCCTGCTCATCTAATGTTGCGCTATTCGTGATGCCGAACACATTGTAGGGAATGATCATTTCCTTCCTGCCGATGATCTTGAAGTCAAATCGGTCCATGCGGCCTACGAAACCGAAAACCTCGTCCCAGCAAAACACACCGCCATAAGAAGCAATCGGTACGTCATAGGCAAACTCCGGTGCCCTGCGTACGCGCCGCTGTCCCGGCGTATAGAACCAAACCCTTTGCCCCCCCTCGGCAGCGTTAGGCATGTACAAGTTCAAGAAGTGCGTGCCGGCTTGTGACGGTGGGAATTTCATCGTCGATGAAAACCCGAAAAGCGCATCGTTAGTCTGTTCTCTTATCTCCCCGCTCTTCTCATACCAGGGATGCAGATGGTAGTGAGTTATCCCACCGAATTTAGAGGCATAGCCCGTCGTGTCCACAAGCAGAGCAAGACAAGCAAAGTTAACGACTGGCGGCTCAATTTGTAGCATATGGTTCCACATCACCTCATAGCCGGTCTTGGGGATCGGGAACGGGATACCAGCAAAGGGTAGTCCTTTCTTGTCCGCCCCGATCATGTTATCCCCCTCAAACTCTCCCCCCAGTTTTGCGGTTGTGGCATTCTTAATGTTGTTTTCCAGTACCCAGGACGGGTAGCGCACCGTGCGGTGGGTCGGGTAAACGTGTACTTTGTAGGTATCGGGGAAACGCTTAATCATGGCCTTCGTCCCCTGCGTCAATAGTGAGGCGTACTTATCAACATTACTTGCATCAATCGTGTACAGGGGCTTTTCGTTCTTGAATGGATCTGCATACGACCGGCCTTTGCCCCGATCCATTTTGAGCCCACCGGTATATGCGGGGATCGAACCGTCCGCATTCCCCGCTTTTTCCGCACCAAACTCGGTCAGCGTCGTCCCCAGCTGCCTGGCTTCATCCGCCGAGACCGCAGCCAGAGAGTTTCCCGTAAACAGCATAAACAGTCCTGCTGCAAACAGGACGCTCCAGATAATCTTTTGTTTTTTCATAGTCTGTCCTCCTTAGGTCAGGTCTCAGAATGATGTCTTAAATGTTAGTTGAATCCACCCCTTGTCGCTCAGCCCAATCGGGCCGTTGCCGCCGAAGCCGTTGTTGCCGGAGTAATAGGGCTGCCCGGCAGGAGTTAATGCCGAATCGGCGGTGCGCCAGCTGTAACCGTTGTACTGCAGCGCAATCGAATGCTTGGAGTAGAAGAGCGCCTTGATACCGAACGAGTAGATCTTTGTCTCCTGGGCATAGAACGGTCCGGCGCTGTAAGCAGGATTTCCGTTAATACCATAGGTAAATGAAATGGGGAGGTCAAAATCTACGCCC
>JBAZOY010000087.1:0-8494 GCA_041648505.1 Syntrophales bacterium
ATCGCAGATCTCGAGATAAACAAGGATCTCATGAAGTCCTTTCAGATATGCTGCCGCCTCTTCGGGACTTCTTATGTCCGGCTCACTGACAATCTCGATCAACGGCACTCCTGTTCTGTTCAGATCAACGTAACTTGATGGATTGTGCTCGTCATGCAGTAACTTTCCAGCGTCCTCTTCCATGTGGATACGCGTTATGCCTATAGTCTTTTTATCTCCGTTTAAATTAATCTCCAGGTGTCCGTGTTCCGCGGGAGGGTGGGCATACTGGGAAATCTGGTAACCCTTGGGAAGGTCAGGGTAAAAATAGTTCTTTCTGGCAAAACTGCACTCCCTGTTGATCCGGCAATGGGTGGCGAGGGACATCTTAATGGTATATTCGACTACTTTTCTGTTAAGAACCGGCAGGACCCCTGGCATACCGAGGCAAATGGGACAGGTGTTGCTGTTCGGTGTTGCCCCGAACTTTGTGGAGCAACTGCAGAAGACCTTTGAATCAGTAAGAAGCTGGGCGTGAACTTCCAGCCCGATGACAGGTTCATATTCCATTATAGATTAGGCCTCCTCTTTTCGATATTTGCATTATTTTCGTAGGCTGCGGCGGCCTGTATCAATTTACCTTCTTCAAATGGCGCCGCCAGAAACTGAAGACCTATGGGGAGGCCGTTACCGGTGAAGCCGCAGGGAACGGAAATGCCCGGGATACCTGCAAGATTGGCAGAAAGGGTAAATATATCAGAGAGGTACATCTGTAGTGGATCATCGGTTTTTTCCCCGATCTTAAACGCCGGGGTCGGGGTGGTAGGGGTAACAATCACATCACAACATTTAAATGCCTTGTCAAAATCACCCTTGATGAGTGCCCGCACCTGAGACGCTTTCTTGTAATAGGCATCGTAGTAGCCGGAGGAAAGTACGTAGGTGCCGAGCATGATCCTTCGCTTCACCTCTGCCCCGAAGCCCTCCGCGCGTGTCTTTTTATACATTGTAAGGAGATCACGGCTATCCCCGGACCGAAAACCGTATTTTACCCCGTCATATCGTGCCAGGTTGGAACTTGCCTCCGCGGGGGCAATAATGTAATAAACGGCAAGGCAGTATTCCGTATGGGGAAGGGATACCTCTATACACCTGCCGCCGATTCCCTCGATCACTTTAATTGCTTTCTGTACCGCTGTCATTACCTCGGGATCAATGCCCTCAATGAAGTACTCCTTCGGAACTCCCACAGTCAATCCCTCGATTCCTCTTGAGACATACTCGCGGTAATTAGGGACTTCTTTCGGTACCGATGTAGAGTCCTTCGGGTCATAGCCGGCAATTACATTCATCATGATGGCGCAATCCTCCACGTCTTGGGTCAATGGGCCGATCTGATCCAGTGAAGAGGCGAAGGCAACAAGACCGAAACGGGAGACCCTTCCATAGGTTGGTTTCATCCCCACGACGCCGCAGAGGGCAGCGGGTTGCCTGATGGATCCACCTGTATCGGAAGCAAGGGCGGCAATGCACTCATCAGCAGCTACGGCGGCGGCGGATCCACCGCTGGAACCACCCGGTATCCTTTCCAGATCCCAGGGGTTTTTCGTAATGCCGAAGAATGAGTTTTCTGTGGAAGAACCCATTGCGAACTCGTCCATGTTTGTCTTGCCGACGAAGACAGCACCCGCGTTTCTTAGTTTTTCTACTATTGTGGCATCATACGGTGGAATATAGTTTTGAAGCATGCGGGAGGCGCAAGTTGTCCGGAACCCTTTGGTGCAAAAAATGTCCTTTAAAGCAATAGGGATACCGGTTAAGTCCCCAATCTTTCCTGCCTTGATGTCCAGGTCAGCTTTGTGGGCCTCTTCAAAGGCCGAATCCTTCATGAGGCTAATATAGGCATTGATAACACCATCTACGTCATCAATCCGGTCGAACACAGACCGGACAATTTCGACGGAAGTGGTCTCGCCTGTCTTGATCTTTTTTTGTAGTTCATGGATTGTCAATTTTTAAAACCTCTCCTGTTTAACAATACGCAATAACACCATTCATCATGGTCTTAAGAGACCTTTGCGAAATAGTCAAAATTGGATTCAGAAGGCGTGACTTAAAGATTTTTCGGTACTATGCCTTCGTAGGGCAATGCCGGCAAAGGTAATTTCTGAGAGCTTAAGCGCGCTCTGTGCCTTTACAGCAAAGCGAGACGTACATGGTTGGAAATGATTTTTGAGCGCCGATGAATACAATTTTAAAAGTTCTTTCCTTCTCCTTATATATGTCTTGCGGCTTACCACATAAATAAAGGGCAGGGCTTGCAGTCACTCTATTACCTTCGGGACACTGAAACAGCCCCCTCTTGCTTCGGGGGCATTGGCCATAGAAAGGTCGTGATTTAATGATTCCCCGATACTGTCATCTCTGAAGGCATTAACGAGTGATATGGCATGGCTCATCGGCTCAACATCAGAGTCAACCTGGTTTAGCTTGTCCATGTATATAAGGATATCATTGAGCTGCGAGGTGAATTTCTCCTTTTCCTCTTCGTTGAAGTCAAGCCTTGCCAGATGTGCAACATGCTCTACCTCTTTCTTATCAATCTTCAATGCCAATTTCTCCTGAATGGTTGTTCTTCCGGATAAGAAATTATTTTTTCGAAAGACACGACAGTTTAACGTGTCTGTCCCTGAAAATTAAACAATCTAATATCATACCAAAGCTACTTTGAAAATAGTTTAATCTCCTTGCGGTTGACGGAAATTGATCTCCGTACGGCCTCAATCTTTATCATTGATCTTGATCTTATAGTTCGGTTCCGCCTTCTTTACCTCCGGTATTTTTGAGAATTTATTGATAGCATCTTCAACCTGCTGTCCTTTTTTGAGTTTAATATCATAAATCATGCCTTTCCTGATTTTAGTTACAGATGCACCCTGCATGATAATTATAGACTGAACTGTTTCAGGTGTAACACCTTCTTTAAACTCAATGATCAGCTCTCCTTCTTCAGAAAACTGTTTCCCCTCATCTGTGAAATTCTTTAATTTATCCTTTGAAAGCTGCTCCAGAGATTCTGTCTCTCTAATCACATGGGGTGTCAGGAATACCAAAAGGTTTGTCTTCTTCTTCTCAATAGATTTGTATTTAAATAGCCATCCCAGCAGGGGGATATCTCCGAGAAGAGGAACCTTCGTTATTGTCTCCTGTTCCTGCTCCTGCAACAGACCTCCTATCACAACGGTCTGTTTATCTTTCACCACCACAGATGTTCTTGTTGATCTCTTCGTGGTGGTGGGACCTATCGAGATAGTAATATTAGAATCAGCTTCTGCCTTCACGCTCGAGATCTCCTGGTATATATCGAGTTTTACATAATCTCCTTCCGTGATCTGAGGGGTGATTTTTAATGAAATTCCCACATCTTTCCGCTCAATGGAGGTGAGAACAGTACCGGTCGTAGTAAGATCTCTCTCCCTTTTTGATACAAAAGGCACGTTTTCACCAACTACAATTTCGGCCTCTTTATTGTCTGATGTAAGAATCTGTGGAGTTGAGAGTACATTTACAGTACCCTTAAAATCACTAAGATTGAAAAGTGCCGTAATACCGGGGACTTTCATGTCTGATGTTGCTCCTGATACAAAATCCTGCGGGATTGTAAAGTAATTGGAAACACCTCCTAATGTCAGCCCGGTCAGCCCGGTCAGTATAGAGCTAATAGTAGTTGTATCTACTGAACCAACACCTGCTATAAAAACGGGTTCTCCATCCTTTTTGATCGCTGCCCGCCATTTTGTCCCGAGTTCAAGAAGTTTATCAATGGAAACCTCTGCGATCATTACCTCCACGAACACCTGCCTTCTCCTCTTATCCAACTGTCTTATTACTTGAGCTAAATTTTGATAATCAGAGGGAGAGGCAACAATTATCAGGGCATTGGAGGTTTTATCCGCAGTGATGCTTATACCCCTTAAGGCCTCAGATACAGCCATTGTCCCGGGCTTTTGTTCAGATTGTGAACCCTTATTTATGAGACCTTCCAACACCTTTGCAAGTTCGGTAGCATCAGCGTTTTCAAGGAAATAGATGTTTATCATTCCCCGGGCCTCCGGGGAAGGGACATCGAGCAGCTCAATGAGGGATTTCATTTCTCTGGTCTCGTTTTTATCACCAAAGAGAACGACAGCGTTCAACCTCTGGTCTGCGATCGCTTTTGCTGCTTCGGCAGGGGAGAGTGTCCTGCGTGACGCTTGGCGCCTTCGGCCGAAACCTTCGTTAATCATCTTGGCAACAGCATCGGCACCGGCATGCTTAAGACAAATAATCTCAGGTGGTTCAGTCAGGGAGGGCCGGTCAATAAGTTCCATGATCGAGAGGATCTTCTCTATATTTACACCTGAGTCTATCACTAAAAGCAGATTTCCAGGTCCGAACGCTGATGCATAACCATCCTTTGATACGATGGGCTGAATAAACTTAAGGGCATCATCGGAGGATATATCCTTGAGGGAGATGAGTCTTGCGATGTAGCCCTCATTGACGGGCTGTTTATCTGTCGTAACTTTGATTCCTCTCTGTTTTGCCTCAGAGACAGGAATGATCTTGTAGGCATCAACTCCTGAGGGTACAACGGTAAAACCCTTCAGTTCCAATACGGACGTAAAGAGGTTGAATGCGTCGGATATACTTATCTTTGATGGTGCGATAATCGTTATCTTTCCCTTTACCCTTTCATCAAAGATGAAATTTTTCTGGGTGAGTTCACTTACAAATTTTGTAATGACCTGGAGGTCGACATCAACAAAGTTGAAGGTTACCTTCTCCCCTTTTTCCGCAAGGACGTTTGAGGGCACAAGAGAAAGAGATATCAAAGAGATGAAGATTAACAGAATCTTTGCTATTCTTTTATTCACGTCAGATATATTCTCCTTATCTTATTTGATAGGTCATTGTCATCTTTGAATCACCCCTTAGAATATCGAGATTCACACTATCCATTCCTCTTAAGGCAGTAAACGCCTGAAGAGCGTTCTCGGGGGTGGAGATATTATAATCGTTTATCCGTAAAAGAACATCTCCGTTTTGCAAACCCAGATTACCGTAAATACCATTTTTTTTGATTTCTTTCAGGATAAAGCAGCTTTGTCCATCGCTTGTAATATTCGGCACCAGTCTCGCGTCTGTCATGATCTCATTGGGGTTATCCAAGTTATACAGAAGCGCTTTCTGGTTAACTATGTATTCTCCTCTGCCGATTTTCTCGGCAAAATCCGATGATTCCATGTTAACACGGCTAATGCCAGAATCGTTGATTATTATAGCCTCCGTCATCGGTATCTCAATTAGTTTGTCTTCCTGTTTAATGGAGACCTTATACTTATCAACTTTGTTGAGTTTCCCAAGTCCAAATACTGACTCACCTTTTTTAAAGATATCCTGTTTACCATCCTTGTCTGTAAAGACAGCATAGTTATGAAACCGACCCCCGGAGATTGTGCCGATCAGTTTAATGTCAGATGAGTATGTAGTTTTATCTGATTGGGCAGAGGGGGAAGATAGCAGTTTCAAAGACCCCGCAGGGAAACCAAAAGGATTGTTTTTAAGGATGGACTCATACTCCTGAAAAGCCTTCTTTTCGTATCTGTGAGGTAGAAAATACGAAGCATTGGTGGATTTTACACCCCCTTTAGGGACTGTCGAAATAATATCTCTTATAAAAAATAAAAGGAAGATCAGCAGTAAGATTCCTATTGATATATTACATATAATTAATAGGTTAGAAGAGTAGTGTATTCTGTTAAATAAATTCATTGTAACAGGCCATGGAATCCAGCCAAATGGGCTCAGGAAAAGACTTTAATAAAGAACTATTAAATGACATATTAACAGCTTTTCAAGCTTATTAATTATAAGATAAGCAGGTATTTAATTGCAACCTAAATCTGGCCGATGTTTTTAGGGATCGAAAAATGTAGTCTATTGCCTACTATTAGAGGTGATTTCAGAGCAAAAACTACGGGAGAGCAGCTTTAATTGAGGGGGGAAAAATTAGCATACATCATACATACACTGCGAAGATCGCTAGGAACGTTTGTTTACCTTAAAACAGTATGATTTATGTCATCAGCAAATCGACGCCAGCCATCATAAGGATCGGGTAGAGAGAATGGTTTTCAGAAACAAATGATTACGGTGATACATATACGAACAAGGTATCGGTGTTCTTCTCATGGCCAAGGAAAAAGTTCTCCTGTAATCCCAAGATATTATGCGCTATTCACTACCACAAAACGGATAAAGTCGCCACCCTTACCCGCCCCTCCATGCTTCTCTAAACCTCCTTCATAACCGTTTCAGGGTTAAAGGGTTTGACCACAAAACCCTTTGCCCCCGCTCCGATAGCTTCCCTTACCAGTACTTCCTCTCCCAAGGCACTCACTGTAATTATCTTTGCTTCGGGATCCTTCTTTATAATTTATCTCGTTGTTTCGATACTGTTGGCACCGGACATAACAACGTTAATGATTACAATGTCGGGCTTCAGTTCCGTATAAAGCCGGATCGCTTCTTTACTATTCCTGGCTTTCCCGATAACACTGCAGCCTTTTCCCGCGAAGATATCAGCCAATGTCTTTCTCATAAAGGCCGTATCATCCGCGATCGAGATTCTTGTATCCATAATCCCCTCTTTCATTGATTCACTCGTCCATATTTTATACACCACGGCACGAAACATGGTAATGTGTAACGAATGACATGCTCGTAGTATCCGGGATTAGAAAGGAAATTTTAAAAATGAAAAAGTTTTAAATATTAGTACCGCAACGCATCAATGGTATTAAGAATGGCTGCTTTTCATGTGGGAAAATAGCCGAACAGGACACCCTACACTGCAGCGGAAAAAAGAAATGCGATGTTGACAGCCCATTGAATATCAAAGGGATCTTTACCACAATGTCCATGACTCCGATACTTCCGGCAAGCAGACTGACGACTACAACCGCTTCCAGTAATGTCGTAAGCGGTTTTATGACTCTCCGGCAATCATTTGGGCGAGCAAAAGGCTCATTACCTACTCTTATTGGCACTGAGTGGATTTACTTTTGGACCTCTGAAACTACCTTTCGGTACAGCAATATGTTGTCCATCCAGTTCATTGCAGGCAGCCTTCGGTTTGTCTCCTCTCGGGGCAGTAACTTCTACAATAGTTCCTCCATCCTTGTCTTTGCATGTCTCGATTGCCCCCGGAGAATGTCCCACGTGGACCCTGGTTCCGATGGCCCATCAAACTCACCAGCCATAGCCGAACGTTTCTCACAAACAGAAGCATATCCATCATCGCGATTACATGCCTGTTCATATCCTTTCACATTTGATTTCGGTGTTCCAAAGGCTAACGTTGTTTCGGCCGTAGTTTAGCAACAGAATATGGAGTGAATTACCCCGCCCACAGGGCGGGGTAATTCACTAAGGTTATAATATCCTTCAGCTAACATATAAGAGTTTTTACGGCACGGGGCCGCCGTAAAAACTTAGTTGAACAATAATTATACAGCCTTTATAAACCAAGAAAAACAAACTTTACCTTCCGTATAAACAAGCTTTGACTTTTAACATTCATGCCGAAACAATTATTTTATATTAGGTTACTGGACCTGCTCCGGGGTCGATCTATAAGATGTTGAAGTTCCATTGCCGAGCCTGCCGTTACTATTATTCCCCCATGCCCAGACACTGTTGTCGGTCCTTAGGGCAAAGGTGTCTTCATTACCGGCCGCAACGGCTGTCACGCTTGACAACCCGCTTACCTGTACAGGGACAGCACTATCGATCGTAGTCCCATTGCCGAGCTGGCCATTGCTATTGCTTCCCCATGCTCGGAGCGTGCCGTCGCTCAACAAGACTGCAGTGTGGTCATTACCGGCGGCAACTGCTGTTACGCTTGACAGACCGCTTAACTGTATAGGGACAGCACTATCAGTCGTAGTTCCATTGCCGAGCTGGCCATTAGTGTTTTTGCCCCATGCCAATACCCCGATATACGTAATTTCATATCTCAGTGCAGCACAGTGGTAGTTCCCTGCAACAATGGCTGTTACGCTTGACAGACCGCTTAACTGTATAGGGACAGCACTATCAGTCGTAGTTCCATTGCCGAGCTGGCCATTGCTATTATACCCCCACGCTAAGACTGTACCGTCGTTCTTCAGGGCAAGAGTATGACCATAGCCGGCTGCAACGGCTTTCACATCGGATAACAGGCCTGCTCCACCTGCCCCGCTCACCTGCACAGGGAAAAGACTATCAGTCGTAGTTCCATTGCCGAGCTGGCCATTGCTATTATACCCCCACGCTAAGACTGTACCGTCGTTCTTCAGGGCAAGAGTATGACCATAGCCGGCTGCAACGGCTTTCACATCGGATAACAGGCCTGCTCCACCTGCCCCGCTCACCTGCACAGGGAAAAGACTGTCAGTGGTAGTTCCATTGCCGAGCTGGCCATTGCTATTGT
>JBAZOY010000088.1:0-8061 GCA_041648505.1 Syntrophales bacterium
CACTGCTGTCCCAACGTTAATTTTTGATATCGTCCTAACTTCATGAAATGTGGTCGTAATTTACCTAAA
Source organism: Syntrophales bacterium (assembly GCA_041648505.1). Taxonomy (GTDB): domain Bacteria; phylum Desulfobacterota; class Syntrophia; order Syntrophales; family CG2-30-49-12; genus JBAZOY01. The sequence continues at coordinate 70 of JBAZOY010000088.1, forward strand.
ATGTCATTTATCGATTTGAAATTTTTTCTCCGGATGTGCCAGTCTCTTCCATCAATGAATGAGGAGGCAGCACATGAATTACGGGAAAACGATCTTTGCCCAGTTGATGGACTTTGTCCCCACATACGAGTTCCGAAAATGCGTCGATCGATACAACGGCAATCACAAGGTGATCAGCTTCTCATGCTGGGACCAGTACCTCTGCATGGCATTCGCTCAACTCACCTACCGGGAAAGCCTGAGGGATATCCAAATCTGCCTCCGGGCAACCCAGTCCAGACTTTATCATTTGGGCATTCGGGGGAAGGTTTCCCGCAATACCCTCGCGCATGCAAATCAGACCAGAGACTGGCTAATTTATGCCGACTTTGCTCAAATCCTTATCGCGAAAGCCAGAAAACTTTACGCAGCCGATTCCTTCGGTATCGAATTGGATCAAGCGGTCTATGCCCTGGACTCTACGACCATCGACCTCTGCCTGGCACTTTTCCCTTGGGCCAAGTTCCGGAAACACAAGGGTGCAGTCAAACTCCATACTCTTCTGGATCTGCACGGGAACATTCCTTCGGTGGTGATCATTACCACGGGGAAAGTTCACGATGTCAATATCCTCGACCAGTTGCTCATCGAGTTGGGAGCCATCTATGTCATGGATCGTGGCTATCTGGATTTTGCCCGCCTCTACAAGATCCACCGAGCATCGGCATTTTTTGTCACTCGGGCAAAAAAAAACTTCAGCCGAACACGCCTCTACTCCCAGCCCGTGGACAAAGCTACCGGTGTCCAATGCGATCAGATTGTCATCCTCAAGGGACACTATGCGAAAAAGGATTATCCGGAAAAACTCCGACGCATCCGCTACTTCGATTCAAAGAACAACAAAACGCTTGTGTTTCTGACCAACAACTTTGCCCTGCCAGCCATCACGATTGCCAACCTCTATCGCTGCCGCTGGCAGGTCGAGCTGTTTTTCAAATGGATCAAGCAGCATCTCAGGATCAAGGCCTTTTATGGCACCACCGAGAATGCAGTCAAAACTCAGATATGGATCGCCATCTCGGTTTATGTTCTCGTGGCCATTGTGAAGAAAACCTTGAAATTGGACCAAAGTCTCTACACAATTCTACAGATTTTAAGTGTGACTCTTTTCGAAAAAACTCCAATTTTTCAGGTACTTTCAAATATCAGCTACACAAACCAGGAGGAACATCCCAGCAACCAATTGAATCTATTCGATTAACGTTGGGACAGCAGTGAAATTAGACATTAAACCGGCAATAGATGCCAGACTTCTCAACGCGAATGATCAAGCCTTGCAGAAATTTACTCCCCTGCTATTTTTAGTCTATGGCATAATTTCTCGCCAAAGTCATTCTGCTAAAATATCTGTATTTTTGTACAAAAGGACAGATATCTGCATCAAAAATCATAGATATTTTAGCAGCTTAAACACTATTTTACAGAAAAATATTCAGAGTAAATGTGTAATAATTTAAGTACAATATACTTAACCTGCCATCTGTGTCATGTCAAGTGAAAACGGGATCTTTCTGGTGAATATCACTCACTTCCATTCAAGCTCCACCCTTCCCAGTACGCTTACAAAAACAAGTTTTATCTGTTTGCCCTGAATATCACCAGACTTTCTATCAAGACCTGCCATAGAGGGAAACTTGAGACTGTAAAACATACCATAATATTGATTAAAGTAAGGATAAAACACTGTAATGAGGGAAGTGATTTTCTCAATTTTTCTCACCTCGGCCGGATCGATTCTGTTACCGTTTTCATCTAAGACAAATATTGTCCATATAGAATCCTGCCCGCTGAAATCATTGGATTGATTTTCCGGTGTGGAGGCATAAAATAAAAATTCAGTAAAATAAGAAGCAAGACCCATCTGCATATCGTTCCTTATTTTCTTTTCTGCGTCGGTCAGGTGATATATCCTGGCATATTCATTAAGATAGGCATTATTGAATTCCGTTACTTTGTAAGTGGCACTGATATGTACCTTGGTTTCGAACTGAGAATAAACCGTCTCCGACCTCGTCCACTTGTTCAGGACATCTATGTATTCCTTGGAGATGCCTTTTTCCTTTACAATGTCATTATAGTAATTTTCAACATGACTGCAACCGATACAGCATGCAAAAAAAACTACTAAAATCGCTCTTGCAAAAAAATATTTCATCTCTATCCTCCAAATACCCTGTTAAATATAAAATCTACGTGTTGCAGAAAATTTTCAATCCTGAATATCGGGACAATATCTTCAGGAGTCAGGTATAACAGAACTTCTCCATCATCTAACAGCAGCTGCTTGAAGTCTTTACTTTCCTGCCATGATTGCATGGCATTTCTCTGGACAACGCCATAGGCACCTTCCCTGCTCATGCCTTTCTCTATAAGTTTCAAGAGCACCATCTGGGAAAAAATCACTCCTCTGGTCATATTGAGATTGTCACGCATTTTTTCCGGATAGACAAGAAGGCTGTCTACCATTGTCGTGAACCGGTGCAACATAAAATCGAGGATAATAGTGGCATCAGGGGCAATGACTCTTTCCACGGAGGAGTGGCTGATGTCTCTTTCATGCCAGAGGGCTACATTTTCCATGGACGCAAGTGCATATGACCTCATCAGGCGCGCCAGACCGGATAAGTTTTCCGAAAGTATAGGATTCCTCTTATGGGGCATGGCCGATGATCCCTTCTGTCCGGAAGAAAAGAATTCTTCCACCTCACGAACCTCAGTCCTCTGCAATAGTCTGATCTCCTGAGAAAACTTGTCGATTGAAGAGGCAACGATAGCTAAAGTGGAAAAAAATTCAGCATGGCGGTCTCTCTGAATGATCTGCGACGACACGGGTGCAGGGTTAATGCCTAATTTCTGACAGACGTATTCTTCTACACCGGGATCAACAAATGAAAAGGTACCCACCGCGCCTGAAATCTTCCCGTAGCTGACAGTTTCCTTTGCCCGGATCATCCTTTCTCTGTTTCTTACCATTTCCTGATACCAGAGAGCCATTTTTAAGCCAAAGGTAATTGGCTCGGCATGAATTCCGTGGGACCTTCCGATCATCAAAGTATCTTTATGGGCGAATGCCTTTTTCTTCAGGACAGCCAATAATTGATTTATATCTTCTATCAGCATAGCAGCGGCATCTCTTAGAAGAACGGCGAGTGAGGTATCAAGAATGTCCGAAGAGGTAAGCCCCATATGAATGAAGCGCCCATCATCCCCTACTCTTTCCGTAACTGAAGTCAAAAAGGCAATAACATCATGCCTGGTCGTCTTTTCGATTTCATCGATTCTCGCTATATTGAAGGCAGCCTTTGCCTTGATGTTTTTTAAAGATTCCTGAGGTATCTTATCCATCATAGCCATTGCCTCACAGGCTAAGATCTCAATGTCGAGCCACTTCCGGTATCTGTTCTCAGGGCTCCAAAGCGAACTCATCTTTTCTCTTGCATATCTGGGTATCAATTGCTTTCCCTCCTTTCTGTCAAACTACTCTTATTTCTTATATACTGTCAATGGTTTGTCCATAAGTTCATTCTAATTAAGTAAAATACAAAGGCATACTTGCGAAATTTTGGTTCATTGCATGTTTTTATGCACCAGATCGATGATAGTAACTTCGGGTGGTGATAGAAACCGGATTGGAGGTCCCCATGTTCCTGTCCCCCTGCTTACATAAAGTGATGAGTGTTCCGAAAGGCGGAAGTGTCCGTTGTGTAAGGGGAAGTAGAAGCGTGTAATTAGGCTGAAAGGAAAAATTTGCCCCTTATGGGTATGGCCGGAGAGCTGTAAATCAAAAAGTTCAAAAACATCCTTGTCCACAATAGGTTGATGCTTGAGTAAAATGGTAAAATTATTGCGGGGAACCCTTGAAAGCAACTCTTTTTCTGAAATACCTTTGTAAAGGCCGAAACTCTTTCCGGTTGGATCATCAACACCCACGACATTAATCAATCCGGCTACGGTGACACCTTCCCCCCTTAGTATCGTAAATCCAGCCCGGCGTGTAAAATCCAAGGCGTGATCAAGGCCTGTATAAAATTCATGATTTCCCGTGATCGCAAATTTTCCGTATACCGGGTTTATCTCTCTTAATAATTGAAAAATTATCAAAAGGTTATTGCTCTGTGCGTCCAGAAGATCTCCTGTTGATAAAAGCATTTCGGGATCTGCTTTTTTGACTTCTTCGGTTATTCTTCTAAGGCGCTTTTCTCCAACGATAAGCCCGAGATGAACATCAGATATCTGTGCAATTCTGATTTTACCAACCTCTTCAGGAATCTTGGTAGTTCTTATTACGAGTCTTTCTGTTTGAATGTTTTTCGCCTCGAAGTAACCATATATATTGATACATAAAGAAATTGTAAGGGGTATAATGAAAGTATAAAAGAGTGAAGGGGTTAGATGAGAAAAATTTTTACGGAGGATAAGACCGCCTGCGTACAGGATAAAACGATAGATATCAAAGATAAGGGAAATAAAAAAGAATAAGAAAAGTATCCCCATCCATGTGTATCCAACAAAGGACATGATGCGGGCTAAAGAATCACTCCCCCCTCCTTCTACCAATCGGGCGATAAAGGGAGCAAAAATCATTGTTACAAGGAAAAGAATCAAACAGAAGTCGGCTACGAAACCGGGGTGAATAGCCCCCTTTACCTTTAGAAAAAAATATAAGTGGAACCCAATATAGAGGAGGAAAAAGAGTAGCAGAAAAGTAGGCATTATCATGTCTCCAGGAACTCTTTGCTCTGATAAGTCCATGCCGCCTTTGAAGATAAAGTAAATTTACTCACCAACATTACATAGGAAGTAACACATATCAATAAAATTTTTTCTTGACAATACTTTAGAGCTTTGCTTTATTAAACAAAAAAGGGGTTGCGCTTTATTATGATGGACAGAATATTAAAGGGAGAGGATATGAGATATTACTTTAGCAAATACTACTTTTCCCCCTTGCTCTGCCCATCGTCCTTGAGGAATTAATATTAAGCTAAATAAATAACTTAGGCCATGGGCAGATAAAATGATGTCTCCCATGGCTTTTTTTGTGGGTAATCAATGGAGGAGTCAAATCATGATTATTGTAATGAAGAAGAATGCAACAGAGGAGCAGATTGACAATGTAATCCGCTGGCTTGACTCAGTGGGATATAAAGCACATCCCTCCCGGGGAGTCGAAAGGACGATCATAGGGGCCATAGGAGATGAAAGGGGTAAGGATCAGTTAAAATTTACCGAATCTCTCTCAGGTGTGGAAAAGACCGTACCGATTCTAAAACCTTACAAACTGGCCAGTCGCGAGTCCAGAGAAGGGGACACCATAATTTCTGTGGGAGATGTAAAGATCGGAGGTTCTGAATTCATCGTCATGGCTGGTCCCTGTGCCGTGGAAAGTGAGGAACAAATATTACAGAGCGCCAACGTTATAAAGAAGGGAGGAGGCCATATTCTGAGAGGGGGGGCATTTAAACCGAGGACATCCCCCTACAGCTTTCAGGGTATGGAAGAAGAAGGTCTGAAGCTCTTAAAAAAGGCACGGGAAGAGACGGGACTTCCTGTCATTACTGAAGTTCTTGATACTGGCGATGTTGAACTGGTAGCAGAGTATGCAGATATTCTGCAGATTGGGACGCGTAATGTTCAAAATTTTGCCCTCTTGAAAAAGTTGGGGCAAATAAACAAACCGGTACTACTGAAACGCGGGCTGATGAGCACTATTGAGGAGCTACTGATGTCGGCAGAATACCTTCTCGCCTCGGGAAACGATCAAGTTATCCTATGCGAACGGGGTATTCGTACCTTTGAGACAGCCACACGGAATACCCTCGATATTAGTGCCGTTCCCGTTCTAAAAGAACTGACGCATCTGCCTGTTATCATTGATCCCAGTCATTCTTCGGGTCACTGGAAATATGTTATTCCCCTGAGCAGGGCAGCGGTCGCTGTAGGGGCACACGGGTTACTTGTTGAGGTACATCCTGAACCTGATAGGGCTGTTTCAGATGGGCCTCAGTCACTCAAACCGGAAAAGTTTTACCTGTTAATGGAAGAAATAAAGTCTATTAAAAATGCCTTGAGGAAAACATAGACGGTTCCGTAAAGTGAATAAAGGGGAAAACGCTCCTTTCCTACTCGTAACACTACTATTAATAAAAATGGGGATGGGAAGAAAATGTTTATCTCATCAGATGCGATCACCACATTTCCGGTGGCACCATTCCGAATAGAGAAGTTGACTTGCATTATTGAGGCGAAGAAGATAAAAGAGTCATTCACAATGGTTTCTGGAAGCCTTGGTGATTTAAGTTAATACGTGTGTCAAGTGGGAACCTATCTGGAGACATTCTGAAGGACCAGGGAGAAAAGGAATTGGCATGAAAAGAATAAAGGTTAATCTAAACAAAAGATCATCGTCTTCCTACGAGATACAGATCGGCTACGATATTATGGAAGAGTCTGGGTTGATTATGGCAAAAAATAGTATCGCCGACCGGTATGTTGTTGTTACGGATTCTAATGTCTCTGCACTGTACGGGGAAAAAATTCTAAAAGAATTGAGAAAAGCGGGGCTGGAAATAGAGCTGATTGAGTTTCCTGCCGGAGAGTCATCAAAGAACATTACCGTAGCTCTTAATATGATCAGAAAATTGTTGGATCTCGGCGTGGACAGAAAGTCGGCTCTTATTGCCCTCGGAGGTGGCGTGGTAGGTGACATGACCGGATTCTTAGCCTCCGTATTCATGAGATCCATTCCCTACGTCCAGATTCCCACCTCCCTGATGGCCCAGGTTGACAGCAGTATTGGAGGAAAAACGGCAGTCGATCTTCCTGAAGGAAAAAATCTTCTCGGAACATTTTATCAGCCGAAGGCGGTTTTTATAGATCTTAAATTCCTGGACACTCTTCCCGAAAGTGAATTCAAGAACGGCTTGGCAGAAATTATCAAATATGGAATTATTAATGATACTGATTTCTTTGATTTACTGGAAGATGAGACAGGGGCTATCGGCAACCGGGAGAGGACTTTTCTTGAATGTATAATTACCACCTCATGCACGATAAAAAAGAAAATCGTGGAGATTGACGAGAGGGATCAGGGGCTTCGCCAAATCCTCAATTTTGGTCATACTATCGGTCATGCCGTTGAGTCGGAGTCAGGATATAAGATTCCCCACGGTTCGGCAGTATCGATAGGCATGATCGCTGCGGCAAGAATATCGGAAAAATTGCACGATTTCCCCTCTGCCGATTGTGCAAGAATTGAATCTCTGATAAATATATTTGGCCTTCCCGGGGAAATTCCCGCATTTATCAATACAGGGGGAATAATATCGAGGCTAAAATGGGACAAGAAGAAGAGCGGTGGGATGATCAATTTTGTTTTGCTGAAAAAGTTAGGATTGCCCTTCGTCAATGCTCACGTGACGGAATCAATCCTGACAGAGGTAATTGAGGAGCTGAAAAAATGACGGCAAAATCGATAGAAAATCTCCGGAAGAATCTAAAAAAAATAGACATTGACATCGTGACTCTCCTGAATAGAAGGGCTGAGATATCGAGAGAGATAGGCAAGATTAAAGAACAACAGGGCTTGGATGTCTATGATCCTGCCCAAGAGATGAAGGTTTACGAAAATTTGCAGGAGGCAAACGAAGGAGCTCTGCCGACGGTATCATTAAAAGCCATATTCAGGGAGATTATCTCTGCCTCTCGGGAACTGCAAAAGCCCGTTGCTGTAGCCTACTTGGGACCGGAAGCTTCCTTCTGCCATATGGCCGCTCAATCTCATTTCGGCACGAGCAGCCGTTTTTTCCCTCAGGCAACAATTTTCAGGATATTTGATGAGGTAGAGCGGGGAAAGGTAAAGTGGGGCGTAGTACCTGTGGAAAATTCTCTGGAGGGCTCCGTGAATCTTACCCTCGATAAATTAATTTCCACTCCCCTGAAGATCCGGGCCGA
>JBAZOY010000089.1:0-8032 GCA_041648505.1 Syntrophales bacterium
TTAAATCGCATCGCTCGGATCTCCTGTAGCAACTCTGTCCGTCTCATCGGCCACCTCCAACAGCAGCCATCCTAAACCGGACAGATTATGTGCTACAACTCCGGACAGGTTACTTGCTTCTGACATTATATAGAAAAATGCCTTGACACCCCGCAAAACATCATCTATGATCATTTTGGTGGAAAAGTAGATCCTTATCAAATAATGCCCCAATCCCAAAAAGAACCAAGCTCTGAAAAGGCAGGTATTTAAATACTAATCACTTTATCTGATGTAGCCGGTAATAATTTTTTTAAGATTGCAACTTGATATTCCTTCCATGCTTCATGCCGGAAGCGTTCTAATAGATTCCATATCTTTTTATTATTTAGTGCGGTTTTGTAATAAAGTAACAAAAAAGCACTAAATAATAAAAAAGGGAGGGCAAAGTGATGCTAAACCGTAACATATCGAATGAGTGCTTCAAGTGTAACTATCGTAAACAACTGAAATTTACTGCAAATTCAGCTTGCGGAAAACCCGATCTGGACATGACAGGCTTAGAAGCTGGAGTTGCAAGTGGTTATTTCAAATATCCTAATAATTTTAACCCGGCATTCAAAGCGAAGCTTTGCTCAAACTTTGAGGAAAAAGCCCAACCCCAGCGTTAATCTAATCCTTCTTTTTCCCTTCAGCGGGCAAAGTCGTTAGCTTATGGCTACTATTGACCCCAGAGAGGTCGGATAGTAGCCTTGAAAAACTAATCCACGCCTTAAGCGACGCGAGTCTCGCATAGAACTCTCTTCATATAAAGCAAACGGTATCCAAACCTTGCTTGCTGTCCTTGTCGATTATAAAAGACCTCAATATATTCAGTTATCTCTATAATCACATCTTCCCTGACCTTGTAGCGGCGCGGTGTCGACATACTTAATCAGCCCTCTGCTGCCAACTTTACCGCTTCCTCTCGAAGCTGCCTTGTATAGAATTATCTGGGAATCCTTTCCATTATGATACCTCCACCTTTGTTATCTTGCCATAACTCTGGTGTCCGCTAAGTCGACCTTCCATTAATTCCCGATAATCACATTTTGCAATATGCCGTGGTCCATGACCCACCACAGATTGTCCGCCACATCTTCTGTAACAATAGCTTCGTTAAGGTACAGGATTCAACTGCCCCAACATTGCACGAAAGTAATTTAGCCTTGACAAATGATCATGATTATGGTTTTTGGTAGAGCTTGTCCATAAGAAGGGGGGGACATCTTTATGAAAAAGAATTTAACGAATAAAAGCAACAGAAAAAGGAAGAGAACACATGGATTTCTCGTCAGAATGTCCACCAGAGGAGGCAGGGCGGTTTTGAATAGAAGGCGGGCAAAGGGGAGGAAGAGACTGGCCGTTTAAGCGGAATCAGGAACAGTTGAACATAGCCGGACAGGAGTCTAAGGAAGGATCATAGCTGTATGCAACATGAAAAAACAAACCTTTGGAAAACATGAAAGGGTCCGGAAAAGAAAACAATATTTGATTATATATAAACAAGGAGAGAGAAGTTATTCTGAAAATTTTACCGTTATCGTATACCAGAACCAATTGAAAACTAATAGATTAGGAGTAACGGCATCTAAAAAGATCGGAAACGCTGTAAAAAGGAACAGGGCCAAACGTCTCATAAGGGAGTTTTTCAGGTTAAATAAATTCAAGTTTTCAGTTTCTCATGACTTTGTTATCATTGTAAAAAGAGACATCTCGTTGTTAACCTATCAGGATGTGTGCGGGGAGTTGGGAAACCTCCTGTTCAAGAAAGCAGATGAAAAATAGCATATTTATAAGAATTTTAGTGGAAGGACTCATCATGCATATACGGTTTTACCGCATATGCATATCCCCTTTTTTTACCCCCTGTTGCCGCTTCTACCCTTCCTGCTCCGAATATGCAATAACAAGTATTAGACTCCATGGCCCTTTTAAGGGATTGTTGTTCTCTCTGATGCGTTTACTCCGCTGCCATCCCCTGCATCCTGGCGGTTACGATCCGGCCAGATAATTGGTGCGTTCGTAAAAGTCAGAAATGCTCCTCCTTACCGATTAACTTTTCTCCCCGGGTAAAAGGTAAAAGAGGGGCTGTGACCGATGGTGTATTCTTTGGGCCCTGTCCTGGTAGTAGGAAACTTTACTTTTGCGAAACCATCAATAGTTGAAAACATGGAGGTATTTAATAAATGGACAAGAGAGGCATTCTTGCCATTGTTCTTTCGTTGGCCGTGCTTTTTATTTACCAGATACTTTTCACGAAACATCAGCCTGCCCCAAACCAGCCGAAAGCAACTGAAAAATTAGAAAGCAGCAAAATCGTTGTTGATCCTAAAAATAAGATTCGTCCCAAAATCATTGCGCCCTCTCAGGGTACTTTGAAGGAAAAAGATATACCTGTTGACACACCTCTATATACGGCCATCTTTACCACCAGGGGGGGGAACATCAAGTCTTTTAAATTGAAAGGCTACCGTAAAACCATTGACAAAAATTCCGAACTAATTGAAATGGTAAAGGTACTGGAGGGAATGCCATACCCGCTTTCCGTCTCCTTTCCGGATTCAAGCATTGACATACCTCCTGATGAGATATACACGGTAAATGTAGATTCACTAAAGATGATAACCTCTGAGAATACTCGCCGCCTGATCTTTTCCCTGTCATATCCCAATGAGGTAAAAGTGGAAAAGACCTTCACCTTTTATCCCGGGAAATATGCTGTTGATCTTGAAGTAAGGGTTTACAACTTAGCAGCTGACACTTTAAGTCAGAATGCCTGTCTTAGCTGGTATCAATTTGTCGATTCGAGTGTAAAGACAGACAGGTATAGCCACAAAGGTCCTATCTCTTTTGTAGGAAAAAGTGTTGACCGTCAAAAAGTTGAAAAACTCGAAGCAGTTGAATTAATTAAATCCGGTGTATCCTGGGGTGGTTTTGAAAGCAAGTACTTCCTGGTCGCCATGATACCCCAGAACCCCTCTATCACCAGCCTTTCCCTTTCTAAAGATGACCGGGATACGGTTGCCGTAAGTTTGAAGGGACCTAAAAATATCATCCCCCCTGCTCAGGTCGCTTCGTTCGGCTATTCGTTGTACCTGGGGCCCAAGGACTACAGTATTCTTAAAGCACAGGGAACAGATCTTGAAAACGCCATTGACTTCGGCTCCTGGTTAAAATGGCTGGCCATGCCCCTGCTTGTGACCCTTAAATTTTTGTATGGCTATATTCACAATTACGGCATTGCTATTATCATCCTGACTATCCTGATCAAGATCATATTTTGGCCTCTGGGAAATAAAAGTTACAAATCCATGAAGGAGATGCAAAAACTCCAGCCAAAGATAAATGAGCTTCGGGAAAAGTATAAGGATGACAAGCAAAAGATCGGCCAGGAAACAATGGCCATGTACAGAAAATACAAAGTAAATCCGCTTGGCGGGTGTCTCCCTATGGTGATCCAGATTCCTGTTTTTTTTGGTCTCTATAAAGCCCTTCTTTACGCGATTGAACTGCGTCATGCTCCGTTTTTCTGGTGGATACAGGATCTATCGGCTAAAGATCCATATTACATTACACCTATTATTATGGGAGCGACTATGTTTCTCCAGCAAAAAATGACACCCACCATGGGTGACCCGATGCAGGCAAAAATCATGTTATGGATGCCTGTGATATTTACATTTCTTTTTTTAAGCTTCCCTTCGGGATTGGTCATATACTGGTTGTTTAACAATATTATTAGCATTGGCCAGCAGTATTACATCAATAAGCGCCTATCATAATAAATTGAGGTAATAAAAATATGGAAACTTTGGAAATTGAAGGAAAAACCATTGATGAAGCTATAGAGAAAGCATGTGATGAATTTAATCTGCCGAGAGAAAAGCTGAATATTGAAATTATATCCGAAGGTACCACCGGGTTCCTTGGCCTGGGCTCTAAAAGAGCACAGATCAGGGCAACTGTAATGTCCCTCGATGCAACACTTAATGCATCTATTGAAAAACCGGAGGAGATGATCCAGGAGGACTTCGATTCAGACACCGGAGAAGCTGTTAAAAACGGAGGGCCGGATGAATCAGTAACGATAACGGCTAAAATTTTCCTGGAGGAACTCCTCACCAAAATGAACTTCAGCTGTCCCGTAACCGTTGAAGAAATGCCGGAAACGGTTGTCCTCAGCATTAAAGGCGACGGGAGTGGATTGCTCATTGGAAAACGGGGGCAGAACCTGGATGCCATTCAGTACATCGTTAACAGGGCAGTTAACAAGACGGACAAGACTTTGAAAAAGATTGTCGTTGATACGGAAGAGTACAGAAAGAAAAGAGAAGATGCACTTATCTCCATGGCTGAAAGACTTGGCGATAAGTGCAAAAAAACAAGAAAATCTGTGTTGGTAGGTTACATGAACGCCCGTGACCGTCGTATAATCCATCTGACCCTGCAAAATGACGAGTTACTGACGACAAAAAGCCAGGGCGAAGGTGAATACAGAAAGATAGTTATCATGCCCGCCAAAAAGGATTATGGTGACACTCAAGGACACCATAGCGGCCATAGCCACACCAATGGGTGTGGGAGGACTCGGAATTATACGGGTTAGTGGCCCCAAATCAGAAAAGATCGTCCGAAAGCTTTTTAAACCCCGGAAGCGAGTGGACAACTTTATAACACACCACCTCTATCATGGAGAGATAGTCTCGCCTGAAACGGGCGCTACCCTCGATGAGGTTTTGCTTGCCTTCATGAGGAAACCCCATTCTTATACCGGTGAAGATACACTGGAGATAAACTGCCATGGTGGGCCGTTGATCCTGCAGACCGTATTGACTGAAGTCAGCAAGGCGGGAGCCCGCCTTGCTGAACCTGGGGAATTCACCAGAAGGGCCTTCTTAAATAACCGTTTAGATCTGTCACAGGCAGAAGCAGTTATTGATATGATCACGGCAAAAACGGACAGAGGTCTCGAACTTGCCGTATCACACCTTCAAGGAAAACTAACGGGCAAAATAGAGACCCTGCGAACATCAGTTATTGATGTCCTTGCCATTCTTGAGGCCTCTATCGATTTCTCTGAAGAGGGCGCGGATGTCGAACAAAACTCTGAAATCAGCAAAAGAATTCAAGCTGTTGTAGATGACTTGCACGCAATGCTGGCCACATATGAACAGGGAAAGATTTACAGGTATGGGATCAACGCTGTTATCACGGGAAGACCCAACGTGGGAAAATCAAGCATTCTTAATAGGCTTTTAGGAGAGAAACGGGCTATCGTAACCCATATCCCGGGAACAACAAGGGATTTTATTGAGGAATTCACCGACATCGGGAGTATACCGGTAAGGCTTACCGATACAGCCGGAATCAGACGTTCAGACGATATCATTGAACAGGAAAGTATCGCCCTTGTCCGGGAAAAGCTCTCCTCGGCAGACATAGTGTTAATCGTCCTTGACGGTAGTGAAGATTTGACGGAAGAAGATGCAGGAATTATCGAGGAAAACAGGGAGAGAAAAGCACTCCTCGTCATCAACAAAACGGACCTTCCCCACGTAATCAACATCCAAAAGTTCCATCAGCTCGCTCCTGATCTCCGCCCTCTATGGATATCGGCAAAATACGGTGACGGCATTCCCTCCCTGAAAGAGGCCATATACACCCTCGCTATGAAACAAGATAAAGAAGACCATCACTCAACAATGATGATTACCAATATCCGCCATAAGACAGCGCTGGAAAGGGCAGCCACTCTATTATCACAGGCTAAAAACAGTATCGTAAATGGTTTTTCTCCGGAATTTCCTGCTTTAGACGTCCGGGAAGCGCTCGAAAGTCTGGAAGAAATTGTGGGAAAAACAATTAATGAGGATATATTGGACAGGATCTTTTCTAACTTTTGTATTGGAAAGTAACACCGACTTCATTCAGTCATACAAATTTGACTTCTAACTTCCGACCTGTGGACTTTCAACACAAAAAAGTATATATCAAGAAAATGAGCCAGTACACGCATCAAAACCCGGGAACAGAAATTCATTTCATCGCAGGTTATTACACTATCTTGGAGGAAGGACGGATGACCCACAGAGGAAAGGAATTCCTCTATGCGATGGGTATGGCCGTTGTGGACAATGCCTGCTGTGGAGCAGGTACATGGCAATTCCTCAATGTTCCGGGTTACATTATTTCCTGGAAAGAAAAAAATAACGCGGACGGCTTTCCTGTCAGTGAGGTCGAATCCATCCGCAATGAAGATGAACAAAGAGAAATAAGGGAACGTTTAAAGGTAAACTTTCCCGATGCGCAAGTCAATTTTATATAACCTTTCGGAGAAGATACGTATAATGTCTCATTTAAAAGTAATTCTATTTAGTTTTATTTTTTTAGGTATGTTTGTGTTGCCCGGAGTTGCCGGATACCAGAAGCTCTTGAGTGTACAGATTAGAGAGGCACAGTTACGCTCTTCGCCCTCCTTTTTGGGTAAAATTACCAATAGGCTTGCCTACGGTAGAATAGTAGAAGTTCTCAAAGATCAGGGGGCATGGAAAAGAGTAGCTGTCCCCGGCAGTGGTATCCAGGGCTGGGTCCATGTCTCCACCCTGACAACAAAAAAGATTGCCCTGCAGTCCGGCACGGCAGATGTCAAATCCTCTGTTACCGGCGCTGAACTGGCTCTTGCCGGCAAAGGGTTCAACGCTGCGGTAGAAGACGAATTTAAAAAGAAGAACAGTAACTTGGATTTTACATGGGTAGATCGTATGGAGACCTTAAAATTTACAACTGAAGAAATACAGGAATTCCTGAGAGATGGCCATGTAATTACTCCAGAGGGGGGCGTATGATAAACGCTGCCCAATATGCGATACGACTTCCCCTTTATTTGCTCCTGCTTGCGATCATTGTCTTTACAGGCTGTCAGACTATGGAATCCGTCATAACTACAGCTGCGACCGTCGCCGGGTCCCAGGGTATGATAGACAACTCCCAGGCAGATACCATTATAAAACATACCAGCGCTGTCTCTAGAAGTTTTGAGGAATTCACTCCGGAACAGGAGTACTATATCGGACGGTCTGTAGCAGCAGTTGTCCTTTCAAAGTATTCACCCTATATGAATAAAAAAGCCAACGATTATGTGAATATTATCGGACAGACTGTTGCCCTGGCTTCAGATCTGCCGGAAACTTTCGCCGGTTACCACTTTCTCATTTTGAATTCTGACGAGGTCAACGCCTTTGCGGCGCCGGGAGGATTGATTTTTGTTACCAGGGGGCTTCTTCGTTGCTGTCCATCAGAAGATGCCGTGGCTGCCGTGCTGGCTCACGAAATTGGACACACTCAGAACAAGCACGGCCTGCAGGCTATAAAGAGAGCTCGAATTACTCAGGCATTTACCTCCCTTGCACTGGAAGGTGCCAAGACTTTTGGCCGGCAGGAACTTGCTCAATTGACAGAGGCTTTTGAGGGCACTATTTCAGATATCACCGGCACAATGATCAATAATGGCTACTCCCGTTCACTGGAATATGATGCTGACAGAACCGCGGTTACAATTCTGAGTCGTGTAGGGTATGACCCCCATGCTCTTACGGAAATGCTGCAAATGATGGGGAAAAGGTTAAACCCGAAAGGGCTTGATTTCGCTAAGACCCATCCTTCTCCGTCATCCCGCGTAGCAAAAATTAAGATGTATACCGACAAATATTCTCCGGTCCTGATTCCGGAAGCACGGAAAGTCAGGTTCGCAAAAGCTTTGGCAAATATATAAACGGGAAGGATGGCCTCCACTCCAATAAAAAAACTGTCGCTCGGTGTGTTGGCCGGTCTTATCGGCTCTGCACTGGCTCTAACTATGTGGTTTTCAGGCCGCCTTGACACCTGGGAGGCCAAAACATGGGACTGGCGCGTGAATATTATGGCTCGGCCAGGCCCGGCAACAGAGAAAATCCGCGTCATCCTCCTTGATCAGAACAGCCTCGATTGGGCCAGAAAGGAAAACGGCCTTACA
>JBAZOY010000090.1:0-7986 GCA_041648505.1 Syntrophales bacterium
CAGTTTGACGGTCGAGGTATCGATGGTATCGGTGACAGTCGTTACGGCCGGAGCTGTGCTCGGTACCAGGTTCTCGAAATTGCCGCCGGTAGCGCTGGTGATCGTCGCCTGCACGGAGCCGGCGTCTTTGTAGACGTCGTCAGCTGGCGCTGGAACGTTCACGGTGCCGGTGGTCTTGCCGGCGTCGATGGTGATCACAGCGCCGTTCGACAGGGTCACGGTCACTGGCGAGCCAGCGGCGTTGGTCAATGTCGCGGTGTAGGTGATCTGGCCACCTTCGGCCACGGAACCGGTCGCACTCAGAGACAGGTTGGTGGTGTCGGCAACGTCGGTGACGGAAGTCGAAACCGGTGTTTT
Organism: Syntrophales bacterium; assembly: GCA_041648505.1. Classification (GTDB taxonomy): domain Bacteria; phylum Desulfobacterota; class Syntrophia; order Syntrophales; family CG2-30-49-12; genus JBAZOY01. The sequence goes on from JBAZOY010000090.1 coordinate 358, forward strand.
ATCCGCCACCAGATCTTCGAAATTGCCACCGGTTACGCCAGTGATCGAATTGGTGATCGGCGCATTACCGACCAACGCATCGTTCGCAGCAACAGCAGTTGCAGTGCCAGTAGTCTGGCCGACGCCGATGGTGATGGTCTGGCCGTTGGCCAGAGTCACGACCACAGGCGAGCCAGTCACAGGCGCACCAACGGTGGCGGTGTAAGTCACAGTGCCGCCTTCAGCCACCGATGTATCGGCGGTCAGTTTGACGGTCGAGGTATCGATGGTATCGGTGACAGTCGTTACGGCCGGAGCTGTGCTCGGTACCAGGTTCTCGAAATTGCCGCCGGTAGCGCTGGTGATCGTCGCCTGCACAGAGCCGGCGTCTTTGTAGACGTCGTCAGCTGGCGCTGGAACGTTCACGGTGCCGGTGGTCTTGCCGGCGTCGATGGTGATCACGGCGCCGTTCGACAAGGTTACGGTCACTGGCGAGCCAGCGGCGTTGGTCAATGTCGCGGTGTAGGTGATCTGGCCACCTTCAGCCACCGAGTTACTGGCGCTGAGCGACAGGTTGGTGGTGTCGGTAACGTCCGTGACAGAAGTTGAAACTGGAGTTTTGTCCGCCACCAGATCTTCGAAGTTGCCACCGGTTACGCCAGTGATCGAATTGGTGATCGGAGCGTTGCCCGTCAGCGCATCGTTTGCAGCAACAGCGGTTGCAGTACCGGTAGTCTGACCGACGCCGATGGTGATGGTCTGGCCGTTGGCCAGAGTCACGACCACAGGCGAGCCAGTCACAGGCGCACCAACGGTGGCGGTGTAAGTAACAGTGCCGCCTTCAGCCACCGATGTATCGGCGGTCAGTTTGACGGTCGAGGTATCGATGGTATCGGTGACAGTCGTTACGGCCGGAGCTGTGCTCGGTACCAAGTTCTCGAAATTGCCGCCGGTAGCGCTGGTGATCGTCGCCTGCACAGAGCCGGCGTCTTTGTAGACGTCGTCAGCTGGCGCTGGAACGTTCACGGTGCCGGTGGTCTTGCCGGCGTCGATGGTGATCACGGCGCCATTCGACAGGGTCACGGTCACTGGCGAGCCAGCGGCGTTGGTCAATGTCGCGGTGTAGGTGATCTGGCCACCTTCGGCAACAGAGTTGGTGGCGCTCAAGGACAGATTTGTAGTGTCGGCAACGTCGGTGACAGAAGTCGAAACCGGAGTTTTGTCTGCAACCAGATCTTCGAAATTGCCACCGCTCACGCCAGTGATCGAGTTGGTGATCGGAGCGTTGCCCGTCAGCGCATCGTTCGAAGCAACAGCAGTCGCAGTGCCAGTAGTCTGACCGACGCCGATGGTGATGGTCTGGCCGTTAGCCAATGTCACGACGACAGGAGAACCGGTAACTGGTGCACCGACGGTGGCGGTGTAAGTCACGGTGCCGCCTTCAGCCACCGAAGTATCGGCGGTCAATTTGACGGTCGACGTGTCGATGGTGTCAGTGACCTGAGTGACCGCTGGCGTGGTGCTCGGCACGAGATTTTCGAAGTTACCACCGGTAGCGCTGGTGATCGTTGCCTGCACAGAGCCGGCGTCTTTGTAGACGTCGTCAGCTGGCGCTGGAACGTTCACGGTGCCGGTGGTCTTGCCGGCGTCGATGGTGATCACGGCACCGTTCGACAGGGTCACGATCACTGGCGAGCCAGCGGCGTTGGTCAATGTCGCGGTGTAGGTGATCTGGCCACCTTCAGCCACCGAGTTACTGGCGCTGAGCGACAGATTGGTAGTGTCGGCAACGTCGGTGACGGAAGTCGAAACCGGTGTTTTATCCGCCACCAGATCTTCGAAATTGCCACCGGTTACGCCAGTGATCGAATTGGTGATCGGCGCATTACCGACCAACGCATCGTTCGCAGCAACAGCAGTTGCAGTGCCAGTAGTCTGGCCGACGCCGATGGTGATGGTCTGGCCGTTGGCCAGAGTCACGACCACAGGCGAGCCAGTCACAGGCGCACCAACGGTGGCGGTGTAAGTCACAGTGCCGCCTTCAGCCACCGATGTATCGGCGGTCAGTTTGACGGTCGAGGTATCGATGGTATCGGTGACAGTCGTTACGGCCGGAGCTGTGCTCGGTACCAGGTTCTCGAAATTGCCGCCGGTAGCGCTGGTGATCGTCGCCTGCACAGAGCCGGCGTCTTTGTAGACGTCGTCAGCTGGCGCTGGAACGTTCACGGTGCCGGTGGTCTTGCCGGCGTCGATGGTGATCACGGCGCCGTTCGACAAGGTTACGGTCACTGGCGAGCCAGCGGCGTTGGTCAATGTCGCGGTGTAGGTGATCTGGCCACCTTCAGCCACCGAGTTACTGGCGCTGAGCGACAGATTGGTAGTGTCGGCAACGTCGGTGACAGAAGTCGAAACCGGAGTTTTGTCTGCAACCAGATCTTCGAAATTGCCACCGCTCACGCCAGTGATCGAGTTGGTGATCGGAGCATTGCCGGTCAGCGCATCGTTCGCAGCAACAGCGGTTGCAGTGCCAGTAGTCTGACCGACGCCGATGGTGATGGTCTGGCCGTTAGCCAATGTCACGACGACAGGAGAACCGGTAACTGGCGCACCAACGGTGGCGGTGTAAGTCACGGTACCGCCTTCAGCCACCGAAGTATCAGCCGTCAGTTTGACGGTCGAAGTATCGATGGTGTCGGTGACAGTCGTCACCGCTGGAGCAGTGCTCGGTACGAGGTTCTCGAAATTGCCACCGGTAGCGCTAGTGATCGTCGCCTGGACGGAGCCGGCGTCTTTGTAGACGTCGTCAGCTGGCGCTGGAACGTTCACGGTGCCGGTGGTCTTGCCGGCGTCGATGGTGATCACGGCGCCATTCGACAGGGTCACGGTCACTGGCGAGCCAGCGGCGTTGGTCAATGTCGCGGTGTAGGTGATCTGGCCACCTTCAGCCACCGAGTTACTGGCGCTGAGCGACAGATTGGTAGTGTCGGCAACGTCGGTGACAGAAGTCGAAACCGGAGTTTTGTCTGCAACCAGATCTTCGAAATTGCCACCGCTCACGCCAGTGATCGAATTGGTGATCGGCGCATTACCGACCAACGCATCGTTCGCAGCAACAGCAGTTGCAGTGCCAGTAGTCTGACCGACGCCGATGGTGATGGTCTGGCCGTTGGCCAATGTCACGACGACAGGAGAACCGGTAACTGGTGCACCGACGGTGGCGGTGTAGGTGACAGTGCCGCCTTCGGCGACCGATGTATCGGCGGTCAGTTTGACGGTCGAGGTATCGATGGTATCGGTGACAGTCGTTACGGCCGGAGCTGTGCTCGGTACCAGGTTCTCGAAGTTACCCCCCGTAGCACCCTCGATGGTCACTTCGACTTTGCCGGCATCTTTATAGACGTCGTCTTTCGGTGCGTCGACGGTCACGGTGCCGGTGGTTTTACCCGCGTCGATAGTGATCGTGGTGCCATTCGACAGGGTCACGGTCACCGGTGTGCCGGCCGGGTTGGTCAGGGTTGCGGTGTAGGTGATCTGGCCGCCTTCGGCGACCGAATCGCTGGCGGTCAGGTTCAGGTTGGTGGTGTCGGTGGTGTCGGAAACCACGGTGTCTGCGGACTTGCCGTCGACCACCAGTTTTTCGTAATTGCCACCCGTGGCGCCATCAATGGTCACGCTCAGCGAGCTGCCGCCCGCCAGCGGGCTGTTCGGCGCGACGTAGTTGACGCTGCCGGTGGTTTCGCCTACCGCGATGGTGATGGTCTGGCCGTTGGACAGGCTGACGATGACCGGAGAGCCGGTCACTGGAGCGCCCACGGTGGCGGTGTAGACCACGGTTTCGCCTTCGGCGACGTTCGCAGTGGCGCTCAGCGACACGGTGGTGGTGTCGATGGTGTCGTTGACCGTAGTCACCGCTGGCGCTGTGCTGGTGACGAGGTTTTCGAAGTTGCCGCCGGTTGCGCTCTGGATGGTCGCTTCAACGCTGCCGGCGTCTTTGTAGACGTCGTCTTTCGGAGCATCGACAGTCACGGTGCCGGCGGTCTTGCCGGCCTCGATGAGGATGGTCGCACCGTTCGACAGGGTCACGGTGACCGGTGTGCCGGCGGCGTTGCTCAGGGTTGCGGTGTAGGTAATCTGGCCGCCTTCGTTCACCGCGCCGGTCGCGCTGAGCGACAGGTTGGTGGTGTCGGCGGTGTCGGTCACGGTGGTGCTGACCGGGGTCTGGTCGGCGACAAGATTTTCGAAATTACCGCCGCTGACGTTGGTGATCGAGTTGGTCAGCGGCGCGTGGCCGGCGAGGACGTCGTTCGGCGCGGTGGTGCTCACGCTGCCGCTGGTCTTGCCGACTTCGATAGTGATGTTCTGACCGTTGGCCAGGGTCACGACCACAGGCGAGCCGGTGACCGGCGCGCCGACGGTGGCGGTGTAGGTGACGGTGCCACCTTCGGCCGCGGTTTCGGTGGCGGTCAGTTTGACCGTCGAGGTGTCGACGGTGTCGGTGACATCAGTGACCGCTGGCGTGGTGCTTGGCACCAGGTTTTCGAAGTTGCCGCCAGTGGCGTCCTTGATCGTGACTTCAACTTTTCCGGCGTCTTTATAGACGTCGTCGGCAGGTGCCGGAACGGTGACGGTGCCGCTGGTTTTGCCGGCCTCGATGGTGATCACCGCGCCGTTGCTCAGATTCACGGTCACCGGCGTGCCGGCCGGGTTGCTCAGGGTTGCGGTGTAGACAATCGAACCGCCCTCGGCCACGGAGCCGGTCGCGGACAGCGACAGGTTGGTGGTGTCGGCAACGTCAGTTACCGAGGTCACCGCCGGGGTCTGGTCAGCCACGAGATTTTCGTAATTGCCACCACTGGCGCCGTCGATTTTCACGCTCAGAGTGTTGCCGCCGGCCTGTGCATCGTTCGGCGCGGTGAAGTTGACGCTGGCGCTGCTGGCGCCGACCGGAATGGTGATGGTCTGGCCGTTGGACAGGGTCACCAGCACTGGCGAACCAGTGACCGGGGCGGTCACGGACGCGGTGTAGACAACCACGCCGCCTTCCACCGCGCTGGCGCTGGCGGTCAGCGAAACAATGCTGTTGTCGATGGTGTCGGTGACATCAGTTACCGCAGGCGTCTTGTCGATCACCAGGTTTTCAAAGTTGCCACCGCTGGTCTTGGTGATGCTCGCATCGACCTTGCCGGCGTCCTTGTACACGTCATCGCCAGGCGCGGCTACGGTCGCAGTGCCAGTGCTCGCACCCTTGGCAATGTTGATCACCGCGCCGTTGCTCAGGGTCACGCTCATGGCGGTGCCGGCCGGATTGCTCAGGGTCGCGGTGTAGACGATCGAGCCGCCCTCGGCAACGCTGCCGGTGGCGCTCAGGCTGATGTTGGTGGTGTCGACGGCGTCGGTGACTTTGGTCACCACAGCCGAACGATCGGCCTCGACGCGCTCGAAATTGCCGCCGCTGTGGCTGGCGATCGCCGTCCGCACGTTGCTGCCATCGATGTACGGCGTATTGGCGGGCGCCGGGAAATTCACCGAACCGCTGGTCGCACCGGCCGCGATGTTGATCACCGCGCCGTTGGCCAGGGTCACGGTCATCGCAGTGCCGGCCGGGTTGCTCAGGGTCGCGGTGTAGGTGATCTGGCCACCTTCGCTGACGGTATCGCTGGCGGTCAGGGTCAGTGCGGTTGTGTCGACGGTGTCGTTGACCGTGGTGCTGACCGGAGTCTTGCTGACGTCGAGTTTCTCGAAGTTGCCACCGCTGGCGTCGGTCATGGTCACGGTGAGCTTGCTGAGGTCCTTGTAGACGTCATCGCTCGGTGCGGCGATCGTCACCGAACCGCTGGTCTTGCCGGCTTCGATGGTGATGGTCTGGCCGTTGCTCAGGTTGACGGTTACCGGCGTTTGCGCGGCGTTGGTCAACGTTGCGGTGTAAGTGATCGAAGAGCCTTCGAGCACATAGCTTTCTGCGCTGAGGGTCAGGTGCGTGGTGTTGACCGTGTCGGCAACGTTGGTCACCGCAGGCGTAGTGCTCGGCACCAGGTTTTCGAAGTTGCCACCGGTGGCGTCCTTGATGGTGACTTCGACTTTGCCGGCGTCTTTGTAGACGTCATCGGCAGGTGCCGGAACGGTCACGGTGCCGGTGGTCTTGCCCGCTTCAATGGTGATGACCGAACCGTTGCTCAGGTTGACGGTGACCGGCGTACCGGCCGGGTTGCTCAGCGTCGCGGTGTAGGTGATCTGCCCGCCTTCGTTGACGTTGCCGGTGGCAGTCAGCGCGACGCTGGTGGTGTCGACGGTGTCGGTCACAGTGGTGCTGACCGGGGTCTTGTCGGCGACCAGATTTTCGAAGTTGCCGCCGCTGACGTTGGTGATCGAGTTGGTCAGCGGTGCGTGACCGATCTGCACGTCATTCGATACCGGGGCAGTAACGCTGCCGGTGGTCTGGCCCACGGCGATGGTGATGCTCTGGCCGTTGGCCAGGGTCACGACAACAGGCGAGCCGGTGACGGGCGCGCCGACAGTGGCGGTGTAGGTGACGGTGCCGCCTTCCGCGACCGAGGTGTCGGCGGTCAATTTGACCGTCGAGGTATCGATGGTGTCGGTGACTTGAGTGACCGCTGGCGTGGTGCTCGGAACGAGGTTCTCGAAGTTGCCGCCGGTGGCGCTGGTGATGGTTGCCTGCACGGAGCCTGAGTCTTTGTAGACGTCGTCGGACGGAGCCGGGAAAGTCACATTACCGCTGGTTTCGCCTGCATTGATGGTGATGACGGCGCCGTTCGACAAGGTCACGGTTACTGGCGAGCCAGCTGCATTGGTCAAGGTCGCAGTGTAAGTGATCTGGCCGCCTTCAGCCACGGAAGCGGTCGCACTCAGCGACAGATTGGTGGTGTCGGCCACGTCGGTGACGGTGGTCGAAAGTGGAGTTTTGTCCGCCACCAGATCTTCGTAGTTGCCACCGCTTACGCCAGTGATCGAGTTGGTCAGCGCAGCGTTGCCGGTCAAGGCATCGTTCGGTGCAGTGTAGGTGATGGAGCCAGTGGTCTGGCCGACGGCGATGGTGATGTTCTGGCCGTTGGCCAACGTCACGACGACAGGCGAGCCGGTGACTGGCGCGCCGACGGTAGCGGTGTAAGTCACGGTGCCGCCTTCGGCAACCGAGGCGTCTGCGCTCAGCTTCACCGTCGAGGTATCGACGGTGTCAGTGATTTCGGTCACTGCTGGCGTAGTGTTCGGCACCAGATTTTCGAAGTTGCCGCCGGTGGCGTCCTTGATGCTGACTTCGACCTGGCCGGCGTCCTTGTAGACGTCATCGGCCGGCGCTGGAACGGTAACGGTGCCGGTGGTTTTGCCGGCATCAATGGTGATCACCGAACCGTTGCTCAGGGTCACGGTTACCGGGGTGCCGGCCGGATTCGTCAGCGTGGCGGTGTAGGTGATCTGGCCACCCTCGGCCACAGAACCGGTGGCGCTGAGGCTCAGGCCAGTGTCATCGACCGAGTCGGTAATCGTGGTAACGGCTGGCGTGGTGCTTGGCACCAGATTTTCGAAGTTGCCGCCGGTAGCGCCGGTGATGGTGGTGCTGACGGTGCTGCCATTGTTGTAAACGTCATTGGCCGCAGTCGGCACGTTGACGGTGCCGACGGTCTCGCCGGTAGC
>JBAZOY010000091.1:0-7930 GCA_041648505.1 Syntrophales bacterium
AGCAGGATTACGAATGTTGCTTGCGGCGGGGAGCTTCAATGCCTGAAATCCATTTAGGAGCCGTTACGAAATAACCTGTACTTTTTTTGATCCTTTCGTTAGGAGCCGTTACAAAATAACCATTACGTTTCTGACAATTTTGTTACGGCTCCTTATGCCGGTCACGGCATTTCAATGTTACGATTATTTTTGAACGACGGCTTAGTCTACAGGTTGCAAGGATTGTATGGATATGATATTTGCATTCTGTCTGAACATGACTTTCGGTTCAGGCATCAGATTGAAGAGATAACGGTATTTGATGAATGAAATATTTGAAAAACAACTTCTGCAGGCTGTCGAACCTTATCTGCAAAGCGGACGAAAAGGTGACAGGGAACATACGTTGCGGGCTGTGGATTACGGCAAGTACCTGCTGGAGCGTGAGCCGGGGGATCCGGCGATCGTCTTGCCATGCTTATACCTGCATGATATCGGCTGGAGCCGGGTGGACTATCAGGATTTTGTCAACGCCACACCGGCCCAAAAAAAGGATTGTGTCAGCTTGCGGCAGCATATGCAGGAAAGCGCGCAGCTGGCCGCAGGCATTTTGGAGAAGCTGGCTTACGATTCTGCCGGACGTGACCGGATCGTGGCCATCATCGCCGTGCATGACGAACCGGAAGCAGTAATTGCCATGCAAGATCTTAATGCCACTCTGGTGATGGAAGCTGACCGCCTGGACCGTTACGGCCTGGAGAGTATCCGCCGCTATCAGGCGATGTTCGGGGAGGCCTATGCTGCCTGGCAAGAAGTCAAGGCCGTGCGCCTGGAGGGACTGGACGCTTGGTTTAGGACCGAAACAGCTAAGGCCCTGTCCCGTAAACTGGCCCACGAAATAGGGCTGTTTGAGGTCTGAGCATGTAACTCGGATATTGAGAATTCGACAAGTGTTCATATTTTTACATTGATCAGGCATAGCGACTAAAGGAGCGACCGTGTCCGATAACGCATTTATGGTAGAAACCAGCACAGGGGCCTATGACATCCAGGCCCAGGTGCGACGGATCGGAACGGATCTGCTGGTGGCCATCTGGGGCGGCGAAAAACCGCACATCGGGGCTGTGGCCGTGGCCCAACCTCGGCCCAGTTTAAGAGATCTTAACGTTGTAAGCGCCACGGCTTCGGTGATTTGCCTGCCTGCCCACAAGGAAGATGAGCTGGCCAAGACGGTTTCCGAAACTTTGGCGGCAGCACTCAATACTTCGGTGGTAGTGACCGCCGGCATTCACTGGGACAATATCCCTCAAGCGGGAATAGAACGGGTGATTGCAAACAGCAAAACTCTGGTGGGTTTGATCCTGGAGCAGGCCGCATCCCGGTGGCCGCGGTTGGCAGAACTTCAAAAAAGCCATTGATTGCGCCGGTATGGCAAGCGATGACCCAAAAGATGGAAGGTAAAGGCATGAAAAATCGAATCATTGTCGGAATGTCAGGGGCAAGCGGCGTCATTTACGGGGTGCGGCTGCTGGAACTATTACGCGATACCGAATATGAGACACATCTGATCATCAGCGAGGCAGGCAAACTCAACATCGGGATAGAAACCGATTATAAGGTTGACGATGTGCTGGCTATGGCCGATGTTACTTATGAAAATAGCAATATCGCCGCGGCAGTAGCCAGCGGCTCATTTTTGACTGCCGGCATGGTGGTGGCTCCCTGTACCATCAAGACACTGTCGGGGATTGCAAACTCCTACACCGAAAATCTGTTGGTGCGGGCGGCCGACGTGTGTCTGAAGGAAAAGCGCAAACTGGTGCTGGTGGTACGCGAAACCCCCCTGCATAAAGGCCATCTGCGCTTGATGGCCCAGGCGGCCGACATGGGCGCCCATATCCTGCCCCCGATGCCCTCTTTTTACCATCATCCCAAAACTATCCAGGATATCATCGATCAGACCATCGGCAAGATCTTCGATTACATGGGCATCGAACACAATTTGTTTCAGCGCTGGGGGGAGGAAGAAAATAAAGACGAGCCCTCCGGCAGGCTGAAGGTCTGTTGATCCAAGGCGCGACGGAAAGGATCCTCGACCAAAGATATCTCAGTCGGGTGAGTGACACTCCATAAAATAGCGATAAAAGGCAGCCACGACCAGGGAATGGCGGATATGCCCTTCCCGGATCAAGGCTGGGATCTCTTTCAAGGGTTTGAGGATGACTTCGATATCCTCTTTTTCATCCTGTACTTGAAGGCCTTTCAATGTTACGTCCCTGGCCAGGAAGGTATGGCATCGGTTGTTTAAAAAGGCGGGGTTAGGATAAACATAATCCAAGGGCAGCATCTCTGTTTCCCGATAACCGGTCTCTTCAAACAATTCGCGATGAGCGGCTTCCTGGGGGGAATCGCCTGCTTCCAGTATCCCTCCCGGGATTTCCAGGCAAAGGTCCCGCAATCCATGACGGTATTGGCGCACCAGCACCACCTCCTCGCCGGACGTCAGGGGAATCACGTTGACCCAATCAGCCGCTTCCAAAACATAAAAATCATGTTCGACGGCAGTGCGCGGCGAACAGGCGCGGTCGATCCGCAGATTGAAAATAGGGAACCGGCGTTCGATCCGGCTTTGAATCAATTTCCAGGGTTTAGGAGCCATGTTTGTCTTCCTTTCAAGTTGGTGTTATTACCGGGTAGACTCAAAGAAACCAGGTACGCATATAGTTTCCGGACGGGATTAACAGGACTCTCAAGATTGCTTCGCTCCGCCTGATAAAATGACATGCAGCAATATTTATGCAAGGCAATATATCTTGCGGATTATGTTAATTCTGCTAAAATAATCCTATACGAAAAAGCGCCTCAAAGGCAAGGTCTTATCTATCTATCTTATCTATCAAGGCATTCAAAACGGGATCAGGCCTGATTTGGTCCGCGGGAGATTGATAATGAATTTAAAGGCAATCCTCTTTGATTTCGAAGGGACCCTGGTTGATTTTCAGTGGGACCTGGCGGGAGCCGTAAATGCCACATTGGATCTGCTGCGAGAATCAGGATTTCCCCTGGAACGTCTCAAGAGCAGGAAATATTCCACCTTGATGCAGGAAGCAATAGCTCTGGCCGCTGAGATCGGGTATCCGCCGGAAAAAGTAAGAGAACGGATTGGAGAAATTTATGACCGGTTTGATGAAGATGCCCTGACCCGTTGGACGCTTCAACCGGGGGTAAAAACCTTTTTTCATGTCCTTCCGACAGAGGGGATCCAAGCCGGGTTGGTCAGCAACGTCGGGAAAAAAAACCTTGAAAAGGCGTTGCAACAACTCGGACTTCTTGGTTGTTTTAATGTGGTCATCAGCCGTAATGACGTTCAATGTTTGAAACCCAGCGGAGAAGGATTGACCCTGGCTCTGCATCGCCTCCAGGTGTTAAAAGATAATACGCTTCACGTGGGCGACAGCTTGGACGATATTCTGGCCGCCAAAGATGCGGGAGTCAAAGTAATTGTCATCCAAGGCGGCGAAAATCGAAAAAAAGAATTACTCTCCGCCGGTCCTGACCGGTGCATCCGTCATTTTAGCGAGCTTTCAGCCTGCCTGGCAACCCTGTGATTTTATCGTCGAGAGCATGATGAATTTGCATCACTGCGGGTTTAACACCTATTGCGGCAAGACCATCTGGCCGGACAATGACGAAGGGTTGGAAAACCTGCACGATACATTATCCGGGCGTCGTTCTCTAAGGAACGTATGCAGTATCTGGCGCAGAAGGGGAAGGTCGTCTATACGGCCAGAGACAAGAAGACAAGCAAGGTTTTCCCTGCTATGGAATGGCTCGCCGCCATGTGTTCGCACATCCCCAACAGTGGCGAACAGATGGTGAGATATTACAGATTCTGCAACACTGTCAGAGACTACAGTTCAAGTGGTAATCATCACTTCAATTCTGACCTGAAGTCTGTGGATAAATAGGTGTTTTCCTTAAAAGTTGCGGCTTTTTTGGCGGAAAAATTGTTTTCTGGCCTACACAGCTTCTTTTAACTTTTTCCCTGCTTTAAATTTTACAACGGTGCGTGCTTTAATTTTGATTGCTGCACCGGTCTGGGGATTTCTGCCCTTACGAGCAGCGCGTTTTGCTTTTGAGAACGTTCCAAAACCAACAAGAGTAACTTTACCATCTTTCGATTTTAATGCCTTGGTGACATTTTTAGTAAATGAATCCAGGGCGGCAGCAGCCTCAATTTTTGTGATTTTTGCATCGGCGGCTATAGCATCAACTAATTCTGCTTTCGTCATGTACGATTCTCCTTTTTTGGGGGGAGTGGTGGCTACGCCAAAAAAACCGCATCTGATAAATATTCTAATATAGCTTTAGTGTCAACTATTAGTTCCTGCAATGTTAGTTCCTGCAACTGGGCTTTGCCGGCGTCTTGGATATTTCCCAGCGTGTTTTGTTCAAGATATCCCATAATGGTCATTTCGTTAACAGCCTGGGAAGTGTGTGCTTAAAAAAGCATTTCTGATGAACAATAGAAAAGTGTGTGTGTCAGGCTCCCGCAGAACCATATTTACAAACATTGTCCCCTCTCGGTTAGATTGTAATAGCATAGTAGTAATATATTCATTTTGTAAACGATTAGTATCCCGTCCCGCTATCATTTCCCATATAAACAGAATATCCCTGAATCCAAATCTTGTGAGAACAAAACCTCATAAAACATCTGGAAAAAACCTTAATACAAGTGAAAATCTTTCTGATAAGGAAAAGCTGTTCCAGTACCCCGTGCTTCACGATTTTTTCAGAATATAAAAGCCATGAGAGAAAGGCTGGATAGGAACTGTTTCAAAGATGAGACATTCCGGATTTTAAGTTACTCCGGTTCATCTCCAAGCGTGGGGGAAGACTATTCCCATTCCTTGGGATGGCCTGAATAATCAGAAACACCCGCGCGCGGGGCGCCGTGCACGCTCTGCACGGACGTCCCCATGTCCCCCCCGTCCCCATGTCCCCCCGTCCCCATGCCCCCTTCTGGTGAAGAGAATCTTCAAGGAAGACTTTGAAGAGACGGGGGCCATCCTTCAGGAAGCGCGACCCTTTCTGATCAACCTGGCGGTCAAGGTAAAGGCCGTCGCAGAGGGCAAGTAGGGTTGGTCTATACAACCGTTGATGATCGACGGCAACCTCTTCTGGTTATTTATGATTGACATAAATCGATTTTTTGTATACTTGCGCCCAATGAAAAGATATCTTTTTAAGTTATCTCAAAGGGTGAGGTTAGATGTGGCGTAAAACGATCAGAATCCTTCTGTGCTGCTCGATGTTTTTTTTCATGACCTCTGCAGTCGCATCAGGCTCGGAGTCGTCCGAAGTGAGCGAAGGAGGTCATAAGCTCAACGCGCTTCTGCTGAAAGCCGCAAGCCACGAAGCCGCTGCCGAGAGCCACGACGACTTCTGGCAGGCGGCAGCCATATATTGCGAAGCGTCCAGATTGGGAAGCACCGAAGCGCAGTACAGACTCGGAATGCTGTACGCCTTCGGCAAAGGCGTTCCTGAAAACAGGGCATTTGCCGCATCGCTGTTTTCAATTGCCAGCCATCAAGGACACCGCAAAGCTTTCGACATGCTGGAGACCATCAACTTCAAATCCCAGGAACTGCCCGCGTGTGTGACATCGGAGACACTGCCTGACAAGCGGCCACCTCCTGTATCCGGCCCGGCAGAAGATACCGCACTAATTGACCGTTATCTTGAATCCCTGCCCAGCAACAAATCGTGGATCATAGACTTGGCGAACAAAATTTCGGACTGGTATGAAATCGATCCCAAACTTGTGCTTTCCATCATAATCGTGGAGTCCGAATTTGAAATAAGAGCACGGTCGCCAAAAAGTGCGATGGGGTTGATGCAGCTTATCCCTGCCACTGCCGAGCGTTTTAACGTAAGGAATGCTTTCGATGCCTCTCAGAATATCAGGGGGGGGATCAAATATTTAAGATGGTTGTTGTCTTATTATCGCGGGAATATAGAGCTCGTGACAGCCGCGTACAATGCCGGAGAAAAAGCAGTGGATCGTTATTTTGGCATACCGCCTTATCCGGAAACGCGTGAATACGTCAAACGCCTGAAAATACTGTACCGCAGAAGCACGCATCCCTACGACGAAAACATTACCGAGCCATCCCCGATCCTGATGAAAAGAGCCACCTCGCGAAAATAGGATTCGCGAATAATAACCCCTTATTTTTGGTTCATCCGGTTCTTGCGTCCTTTATGATTTGAGAAGGTATTATATGCCCACAGGATGGCCCTCTCTTTCACCTACCAAGTCCTCAGCCCTCGATATGGGATCGAGGTGGAGATTACCCTTTGAACTGTTCCTTCGGCTACGACTCACTACAAACCCTATCCTTCCCGTTCTTTTTTCCCTGATACATGAGTTGGTCAACCCGGTGAACGAAGGTCTTTATGTCTTCCTGCGGTTTGTATTGCGCAAGTCCGATACTCACCGTCACATGGACGTCTTGACCCGGCGCCGGGGAGAAAATCTCCTTCTTGAACTCCGTCCGGATTCTTTCCGCTGCAACAGGGCCGTCCGCGCTTGTTGTCATGGGCAGGAGGATGGTGAATTCTTCGCCGCCATAACGATAGGCGAAATCCGTCTCGCGCAGGCATCGTTTGACCACCTGGCCAAGTCGCAATAAGACCTGGTCTCCCTCGACATGGCCGTAAGCGTCGTTGAATGCCTTGAAATTGTCAAGATCAAGCAGGAGGAGAGTTAAAGGCTGTTCATAGCGGTTCGACCGGTCTAATTCGATTTTAAGCTGAAAGTAAAAATGCCGGGAATTGTAGAGCTGGGTGAGGTCATCGACAATACTGAGTTCCCGGTATCTGTTCTCACTTTCCCTCAATACCTCCTCGGCCCGCTTGCGCTCGGTGGTGTCGGTGAGAAAATTTAAGGTGGCTGGTTTTCCTTCCCAGGAGATCACAACTGCACGCGAATCCGCCCATCTGACGGTGCCATCCAAAGTAACAACCCTGAATTGATGGACCGGCTGATTTTCTTCACCTCTCATTGTCCTGATGTGCGCCTCAAACAACTTTTCCATGTCTTCCGGGTGGATGAGCTCCACAAAGGGCATTGAAGTTAGCACTTCCTCCGAGTAACCAAGAAGTTTTACAGTCATAGGATTCACATATTTCAACAATCCGTCCTGGGCGATCAAGATACTCTCTGCCGCATTCTCCACCACAAAACGATATTTCTCCTCGCTCTCCCGCAGCGCCTCTTCCGAGTTGTGTTTTTCGGTGGTGTCGGAGTAAAGCGCCACAATAATCCCCGATGGAAGCTTGAATACGTAGTTCTCCACCCATTGCTGCACCCGTCCGTCTTCGTACACTGTCAATGGGTGGTGTTGCGCCTCACCGGTCCGCCAGACTTGGCGGAATACGTCCAGCAGGCCTATCTTTTCCACTGCAGGAAAGACTTCTGTCACCCGTTTGCCAATGGCCTCGCTGCGGCTGATCGCGCTCAACAATTGACCTTTTCTGTTAATATCCACAAAAATAAAATCACTGCCGTCGTCAATTGCCTGGTAGATCGCCACACCGTCGGCCATATTGTCGAAGAGCTGATGGAACCGTTCTTCCCCCTCCTTCAGTAATTCTTCGGCCCGCTTGTGCTCTGCTTCCGATTTTTCCACTTCCTGGATTCTCTGCTTTAAGACGGATATCTCTTCGATCAGTTCTTGATGTATCCCAGATTGTTCGTTCATCTGGCCTCCTCTGTTTTGATAAATGGTGCCGGTTGGGAAGAAATACGGGTGGTGTCTGTTACGAGACTTGTTAACTCCTTTGGAGGTTACCGGATACCCATTGAGATGTCAAATGGAATATCGGGCCATTCAGATACTGTTTGCCATTTGAAATGATCAAGTTTTCAGGCTCTTCGCTGTTT
>JBAZOY010000092.1:0-7901 GCA_041648505.1 Syntrophales bacterium
ACTCAGATTGATTTAGCCTGGGTTGACAATGCAAACAATGAGACCGGCTATAGACTGGAGCGGGCTTCCGATGCGGCCTTCACCGCCAACCTGGCATCCTTCCCATTGGGAGCCGGTGTTATCAGTTACAGCACCACCGGTCTGACGGAATTGACCACTTACTACTTCCGTGTCTTTGCAGTGAATGCTGTCGGCGATTCAATGGTATCGAATACTGCCAGCGCGGCAACATTATCTGCCACAGCGCCAGCCGGTCCCACCGGTTTAAGCGCCACATTGATGTCAACCTCCAGAATTGACCTTGGTTGGACATTGAACGGAACATCTGAGACTGCTGTACGACTGGAAAGAGCGAGTGATTCCGTTTTCACCATTGGTTTGACGACTATCAATCTCCTGGCACGCGTTCAAGCGTACTCAGATACAACCGTTTTATTAAATAATGTTTACTACTACCGCGTTTTTGCAGTTAATACCAGTGGGGCTTCAACACCATCTGGTACCGTCTCTATAAATATGAATGTGCCTTCGACCCCCACTGCGATAACAGCCACTGCCATTAGTTCTACCAGAATCGACCTGGCATGGACTTCTACTTCCGCAACAGCGGAAGGTTTCCAAATAGACCGCGCAGTAAACAACAACTTTAACGCAGGTCTGATGTCTTTCTTCGCTCCCGCAGGAGCCACAACATACAGCGATACTTCAGCCTCGCCAAATACCGCATACTTCTATCGCATACAAGCCTTCAACTCGATACTGGGCAATTCGGCTTTTTCCGCCCCCATTCCAGTCACTGCCTTGAATGTTGTCCCTGGAGCACCGCTAAATCTGACTGCCTTAACGGTTAGTCCCACCAGGGTTGACCTGGTCTGGAACAGAAATGGAACGAACGAAACGGGCTTCCGACTTGAAAGGGCACTGGATACTGCGTTCACTAACAGCTTAGCAACCTTCACACTTGGCGCTGGTATTCAGTTCTTTAGTGATACCACAACCTCAATGGCCACCACGTATTATTATCGTATTTATGCTACTAATGCCACTGGCGATTCACCAGTCTCGAACACCGCCACAGCTACTACACCTAACCTGCCTCCATCGGCCGCCAGCGGACTTACAGCAACAGTAATCAGTGCTTACCAAATTGACCTGGCATGGATAAACACCGCAACTAACGCTGCCACAATGCGCATTGAGCGGGCGACAAATACCGCGTTCACTGCCTGGTTGACCAGCTTCCCTGGAACAGTCGGCGCTACGACTTTCAGTGATACAACGGTAATACCGAATACCCGTTACTACTACCGTATCTTTACCGGTAACTCCGTAGGCACATCACCACCCTCCAATGTCGCTACAGTGGCAACTCCTGATGTGCCTCCGTTGGCGCCATCTAACGTTGTTGCCCAGGGTATCAGCTATCAAAGGGTCGATATCAGTTGGGTCAATAATGCCACAAACCAGACCGGGTTCAGAGTCCAGCGCGCCGATGATGCTGGCTTTACCACTAACGTCGTCGATGCTAATGTAGGCGCTCTGGTCCTTTCTTACTCCGATACCACGGTTGTACCATTGGCTACATATTACTATCGTGTGTTTGCAACCAACTCTATTGGCGTGACTCCATCGGTTGGGGTTAGTGTCACAGTTCCCCCCATTCCAGCTCCAGGAGCCGCTGAAGCACCGTCTAATCTTATGGCAAATGCAGTCGGCACTACTTGGGTGAACCTGGACTGGACCGATAACGCATTGCTTGAGGATGGTTTCCACATCGAGCGGGCACCCGATGTCGCTGGTTCACCTGGTGTTTTTGCCGTCATAGGCACCGTTGGTGCGAATATCACTACCTACAGTGACAATAATCCGGCTGACCTATTGACTGCCGCCACCACTTATCATTACAGAGTGATTGCATTCAACGTGAGCGGTTCGTCACCATATTCTAATATTGCAATGGTCACCACAGCCACAAACCCAACATATCCCACCGCGCCAACCGGGGTTAACGCGGTCTTCCAGTTGGGTCCTCCGCGCGGCATCCGTGTAAGCTGGACAATTACTTCTACCAACCAGGTTGCAATTTTACTCATGAGGGCAAATAATAGCACCTTCACGCTTAATCTCACTACCTGGACTCTGCCGGCATTGACCACCAGCTATCTGGACACCTCAATTGCCTCCGGTAATGTTTACTTCTATAAGATCGTAGCCCTGGGCAGCGCCAGCCCGCCATCTGGAACAGTCGGTGTCGTAATCCCACCGATGCCTCCGGCTGACCCGACCGGTCTAGCAGCGCAAGCCATCAGCACGACCCAGGTCGACCTGACATGGACGGATAACGCCACCGATGAGACCGGGTATAGAGTAGAACGCGCCACCAACGATACCTTTACCTCAGCGTTTTCGACTTTCACCCTTGGGGCAAACGCTATCTCTTACAGCGATACATCGGCTGCGGCTTCTACCGCTTATTTCTACCGTGTATTCGCTTTCAATGACGGCGGCGATTCCCTCGCCTCGAATACCGCCAATGTTACCACGCCTGGTAACCCGGCTGTTCCGCCAGCGCCGTCTAATTTAACAGCATCACCGGTGAGTTCCACCAGAATCGACCTGTCATGGAATGATAACTCGACTGATGAGACTGGTTTCAATATCGACCGCTCAGCCGACGGTGCATTCTCTGCAACCACCTCTTTCGCAGTTGCGGCAGGCGTTACTTCATTCACCGATGAACCGCTAACCGCCGGAACGGCTTACTTCTACCGAGTTTATGCTGTCAATGCAGTTGGACTTTCAGTTGCTTCGAATACTGCCAATGCCACCACTCCTGATGTTCCACCGGTGGCACCTACAGGGTTGGGCGCTACAGTAATCAGTGCCACGCAAATCAACCTTGCCTGGACAGACAACTCTAATAATGAAACCGGCTTCAGCATCGAACGGGCGACCAACAGCGCTTTCAGCGCCGGTTTGACCACTTTCAATGCGAATGCTAACGCCACCACCTATAACGATACTGCCGCCTTAGCATCCACCGCTTACTACTACCGCGTCTTCGCTGTGAATGCCTCCGGGACGTCACCTGCTTCAGCCAACGTTACCGCAACAACACCGGGGACACTGCCCGGTGCGCCGAGCAACGTTACCGCCATCGCCGCCAGCAGTACATCGGTTAATGTTAGCTGGACAGATAACACTACCACTGAGACCGGCTTCCGCATCGAACGCGCGACCGACAGCGCCTTCAGCGCCGGCTTGACACCCGCTACCGTTGCCGTGAATGTAACAACGTATGCTGACAACTCGACTGTTGAGGCGATGACGTACTTCTACCGTGTCTTTGCGGTGAATGCTTCTGGTGATTCAGCCGCTTCCAACACCGCGACTGTAACCACTCCTACGACCATTCCGGCAGCACCGAGTGCTCTAACCGCTACTTCCGTTAACAGCACACGTATAGACCTTTCCTGGACCAATAATGCTACGAACCAGACCGGATTTACACTGCAAAGAGCTACCGATGCAGGCTTTACACTAGGTCTGGCCAATATCAACATCACCAGTCCTACCGCAACGACCCACAGTGATACGACAGTAGTCCCAAGCACAACGTACTTCTACAAGATATTCGCCGTAAACGCGGCTGGTAGTTCTACTGCTTCGAATACCGCTACTGCGGCCACTGCTGTAACAATTCCAGCCGCACCAAGCAATGCAGCCGCAACCGCAATAACATCGAACCAGGTGGATATTACCTGGACGGATAACTCTCAGGATGAATCCGGTTTCAGAGTAGAACGGGCTACCGATACTGCTTTTACTGTCGCGTTGATGCAGTTCAGCGTAGCCGCAAATGTCACTCTGTACAGTGATATTTCGGCGGCTCCCGGCACTGCATACAATTATCGTGTGATAGCCTTCAATGCGGCGGGTGATTCCACAGCCTCCAACACCGCTGCGGCAACGACGGCAGCAAGTGCTATTGCCGCGCCCACCGGACTCACCGGCACGGTAGCGAATGCAAACCAGGTTGACCTGGCATGGGCTTGTTCCGCCACTGGTTTAACCGGGTTCCGAGTTGAAAGAGCTACTGATACTGCATTCACCGCCGGATTAGCTCAGTACCTGATTGCACCCAGCACCCTTAACTACAGCGATACAACTGCGGCAGGAACAACTACATACTCTTACAGAGTAATCGCCTACGCCCTTACTGATTCTCCTGCTTCTAATGTTGTCACGGTCACAACGCCTAATGCCCTCGCTCCGGTAGCACCCAGCGGGTTGACCGCTACCGCTATCAGCGGTACCCAGGTAAACCTGGTATGGGTCAATAATGCTGTCGACCAGACCGGTTTCAGGGTAGAACGCGCCACCGATGCCGCCTTCACCGTAGCCCTGACCCCGTTCGTCATCGCAGACCCGCTAGCTGTCAGCTACAGTGATATTACCGCAGTTCCACTCGCGGTCTACTACTACCGCGTGTTCGCGACTAATGCGGTTGGCGATTCTATAGCATCCGGTTCAGCTACCGTTACTATGCCGAATGTCGTACCCGCCGCACCGACCCTCTTAACTGGCACTGCCGTTAGCGGCACCCAGGTAGACCTTGCCTGGACCAATAACGCCACCAATCAGACCGGCTTCAGAGTGGAGAGGGCTACCGATACCTTATTTACTCTTGGATTAGCCTCCTTTGTAATAGCCACTACAACTGCGGTCACTTACAGCGATATCACTGCCGCGCCTTTGACTACTTACTACTACCGTGTCTTTGCAACAAATGCCATCGGTAGTTCGCTCGCTTCGAATACTGCTA
The DNA here is from genome assembly GCA_041648505.1 of Syntrophales bacterium. Lineage (GTDB taxonomy): Bacteria > Desulfobacterota > Syntrophia > Syntrophales > CG2-30-49-12 > JBAZOY01. The sequence continues at coordinate 4,826 of JBAZOY010000092.1, forward strand.
CGATCACGACACTGAATATCGTCCCTGTCGCTCCCAGTGGATTGACGGCATTAGCAGTAACTGGTACACAGGTCAATCTTAGCTGGGTAAACAACGCTAACAACCAGACCGGTTTCAAAGTAGACCGTGCCACCGATGTTAATTTCACTGCCGGCCTTACGTCATTCACCATTGCGGACCCGCTGGCTTTGACTTACAGTGATACCACTGTTGCCGCATTGACTACTTATTACTACCGTGTCTTCGCGACCAACGCAATCGGCTCTTCACTGGCTTCGAACACGGCTTCAACACCAACGCCCGCTCCAGCCGCCCCGACCGCGCCCAGTGGTTTGACCGCCTCAGCTGTCACCGGGCCTCAAGTTATCCTGGTATGGGTCAATAATGCAACTACACAGACCGGTTTCAGAGTGGAGAGGGCTACCGATGCCGCTTTCACAATTGGATTGACACCTTTCACCATCGCTAGCGCCACTGCACTTACTTACACGGATATCACGCCAATGGCATCGACTCTTTACTACTACCGTGTGTTTGCGACCAATGCATCGGGTGATTCGATTGCTTCCAATATCGCAAGTGTTACGACAACAACCGGAGGACCAACTGCACCCGCTAATCTTACAGCTGTAAAGGTAACTGATACCCGCATCGACCTGACCTGGAGTGATATGTCCAATGATGAACTTGGTTTCCGCATCGAAAGCGATACTGTCTCGACTTTCAATAGTACCAATAATATTACCTTCCAGGTCGCGGCAAACGCGACGACTTACTCAGATACCAGCGTCTTCGCCGGCGATACTTTCTACTATCGAATCACTTCCTATAACGCCAGCGGCACTTCGGCGGCTTCGAATGTTGCAAGTGTCAACATTCCACTTCCGACAGCGGGTGTACCTGTTGCCCCGAACGCATTAAGCGCTACACTCGTCGGCACTAACCAGGTAGACCTGGCATGGAACGACAACTCCACCGGCGAAATTGGATTTTTAATCGAGCGTGCCACAGATTCCACATTTACATCGCCGTCGCCCCTTGTTTCCTACACCGTTGCTGGCAATGTCACCACTTACAGTGACATGGCTGTACCCGGCGGCACATATTACTATAGGGTCAAGGGATTCAATGCCCTTGGTAACTCCGGAGATTCTGCACTGGCAACCATTACGATTGGTACCACTGGTGGTGATACTGGTGGCGGAACTGGTGGCGGAACTGGTGGAGGCGGCGGCTTTGCACCAATTGTCCAGACGACTACTGTAGCTGTCAATGGATTCACGGCAAACTCCACTGCGCCGAAGGTTGATAGCACCGGCGTGGTCAAACAAATAGGTATCCTGCAATCAGCCGACCAGCAAGCTAAGGTAGTCATCCCTGAGAACACCAAGATGCTCGATTCCTTGGGCAAGCCGCTTGCGAACATCAGCTGTGATACCGCCAAAGCACCACCGGCACCGCCTGTGAACAATATAATCGTGTCTAACTGCGACTTCGGACCTGACGGCGCTACGTTCAACCCGCCGATAACCGTCACACTGAAGTTCAATCTGGCAGACTTACCTGCCGGAGTTAAACCCGAGGAACTTAAGATTGGATTCTGGGATGGCACACAATGGCAAATCCTCGTTGGAACAGTCAACCTGGAGACTAATGAAGTGTCTGCGCCTGTAAGCCACTTTACCGCCTTTACTATCCTGAGCCCCGAACCTCCACCACCGCCGAAGGCTACATTCTCAGTCTCCAATATGCTCATTACGCCGAAGACCCCGAGCATAGGACAAACAATCAACTTATACGCTATGGTAAAGAATACAAGTGCCGTAGCAGGTAGCTATGATGCAGTCCTGAAGATTAACGACGTAACCGAAGAGACAAAGAAAATCGAACTGGCTCCGGACGCCTCGGCTGAAATATCTTTCACCTTCTCCAAGGCATCTGCCGGAACATATAGCGTCGCGATTAACGGGCTTTCCAGTTCCTTTACTATCCAGGGTGCCACTCAGGTAACCCCGCCTACATCATCTACTCCCACCACAACACCAACAAGCACTGCGCCCACTCAGACGCCCATTTCTACTACGTCTCCAATAACAACGCCCACCTCAACACCAGCAGTTGAACAACCGGTAACCGGATTTAACTGGTGGATTATTGTAGCTATCGGTGGCGCCGTTGTGGTCGGGATTCTGGGAGGCTGGTTGGTGTTGCGTAAACGAGGGAAAAAGGAGGTGGGGCAAATGTGAGGTATATACTGTTGGGCACAAGAAGAAGCCAACATACAAGATACAAGCTAATATGCATAAGGGAGGAAAATGATAGCTGAAAAATGTTGAGTAAACTGGTAACAAAAAAAGAAATAGCACATAAAGGAGAAATAAGCAAAGGAGGCAAAACATGAACAAGTTAACAGGAAAATATCTACTAAAAATCTTCGGAATAATTACGGCACTCGCACTCGTGGCGATAGCGGCACCAATCATCCAGCCTGAAGAAGCTCTTGCCGCTCCCTGGCCCGCCAGGGTAGTCTGGAACATTTACGCTACGGACGGATGGGTCCCCATGGCTGATGGTGTACCAATGTACCTTTATGGTTATATAGGTGGTCAGGCAGGCGTACCGCTTACATATCAAGATTATGGTCTAAACGCAATGGGTAATATGCCGAGGACCATTGCTACCGGCGCTCCTACGCCGACCGCAGGTCCTGTCACTACCGCTGAGCTACCACTGCAAGGACATGCCCAACTACCGGGTCCCGTAATTTACGCCCGCGTTGGGGATATCATCGAGGTCCATCTCAAGAATCTGGGCACTGTCATGGGAACACCTTCAACCCCTAACGACCCGCACACGATTCACTGGCATGGGGTCGACAATGATGCCGCGATGGACGGCGTTCCTGAGACGTCACTTGCCGCTCTTCCGGCGAACGTTCCCGGCAACCCCGGCGCGGGGAACGTCGTGGTCTATGAATTCACCGTCCCCACTGCAGGCACCTATATGTACCATTGCCACCAGGAAGCCTCTATCCACGTCGAGATGGGTATGTACGGCGCCCTCATCATCTACAATC
>JBAZOY010000093.1:0-7456 GCA_041648505.1 Syntrophales bacterium
ATGCCGGAATGGATGACGCGGATGAGATACAAGCCCTCGAAAGCTATTGGGTTGCCGAATACGGAACGGTTTCTCCGAATGTCAAAGGGCCCTTTGAACAGACGATCCTGGATCAGGGTTTTGAGCTGCATCAGTCCAACTGCGCGAACTGCCATTCTCCAAACAAATCAGCCTTTGCCGGATATGCCGCAGCCAAAGCCCTGGGTCCCATCGCACCGGCCATCGACCGTGCCGACGGTACGACTGTCTTATGGTATATTCATTTCCTTTCCTGCTTTTTTGGGCTGGCGTATCTTCCGTTTAGCAAAATGTTTCATATTCTTGCCAGCCCGGTCAGCCTCATGGTCTCGGCGGTGATGGATCCGGACAAGTCGCATCCGGCCAATATCGCCACCCGGCAGGCCATGGAGCTGGATGCTTGCACCCACTGCGGCACATGCTCCCTTCGATGTTCGGTCGCAGTGGCTTTTGGAGCGCTAGGGAACAGGACCATTCTTCCTGCGGAAAAACTCTCCTTTTTAAAATCCTATGCCTCGCAAAAAGAGTTAAGCACAAAGGAGCTTGAGGCAATCCAGGAAGGGATTTACCTGTGCACCAACTGTGATCGATGCACCGTGGTCTGTCCGGTGGGAATCAATCTGAGAGACCTCTGGTTCAATGTGAGAGAAGAATTGATTTCAAGGGAACAGCCGGTTCCCCTCTTACTTTCTCCCTTCTCGTTTTATCGGGGCTTAAACCAATCGAAGCTTGATTCGGCCGGATATGGTCAGCCCCTTGCCCGAGCCAGAGAGGCGCTGGCGGCAAAATCCGTCTTTCTTAAAAAGCCGGAGAGGGTAATCCCGCTTACTCCCATCGATAAAGGGTTTAAGGGGCAGGCTGTCCGCTCGATGCAGGCCAATACATTTACTTTTTGTTTTTCCTGCGAAAACTGCACCACCGTGTGCCCTGTTGTGGGGTGCTTCGAAAACCCACAGGAAGAAGTGGGTCTGTTGCCTCATCAGATCATGCGTTCGCTGGGGCTTGGCCTCAAAGACCTGTCCTTGGGTTCGAAGATGCTGTGGGATTGCCTCACCTGCTATCAATGCCAGGAGCATTGCCCACAGGGTGTCAAGGTGACGGACATCCTTTACGAATTGAAAAACATGACCGTAAAGGAAGCCAAAACCGCTTCCTAAAGTCATAGCAACCTTAGATTGTGGAGAAGTGATGATGAAATATGCACTCTTTCTCGGATGCAATATCCCGGCCAGGGTAAAACAGTATAATCTTTCAGCCCGGGCGGTATTGAAAAAGCTTGGAGTGGATGTCGTGGATATCCGTGAATTCAATTGCTGCGGATATCCGATAAAAAATTCGGACTTTAAGACTTCCCTTCTTTTTTCCGCCAGAAATCTGGCCTTGGCCGAAAAAGAGAACTTAGCCATTTTAACGCTCTGCCAGTGTTGCTTCGGAACCCTTAAAAAAGCGGCTCATCTTTTTAAGGAAGACATCGGGTTAAAAGATGAAGTCAACGCGTTTTTATCAAAGGAAAGACTTTCGTATCATGGAAAGGTCGAGGTGAAGCATTTTCTAAGCGTGCTTCATAAGGAAATCAGCACAACGGCCATCAAAGAAAAGATCTCCAATGGGTTCAAGAAGCTTAAAATCGCCGCCCATCATGGGTGCCATGCATTGAGACCCAGCGATGTGATGCAGTTTGACGACCCCGTTGCTCCGGTCCTGTTCGATGAACTGGTAAACGTCACGGGCGCCGAAAGTGTGGATTGGTCCATGAAAACGGAATGTTGCGGTGCACCATTACTGGGGATCAACGATGATCTGTCCATGATGCTGACCGAAAAAAAATTGGCAAACGGAAAAGCCGCGGGCGCCGATTTTCTGTGCGCCGCCTGTCCATGGTGCCAGCTCCAGTTTGATACCGTCCAAAAACTGATGGAAGCAAAAGGAAGAAGCAACCATAACCTTCAATCCATCCTTTACCCTCAGCTCCTTGGGCTTGCCATGGGAATACCGGGAAAGGAGCTTGGGATTGAAATGAATCAAAAGGACTTAAGCTCAATCAAAACCTTTTTAACGTAGGGGAACACATGTCTGAAAAAATGATCGGTTCTATAATGGTTGTCGGCGGTGGAATTGCCGGGATGCAGGCAGCACTCGATGCTGCCAATTCCGGGTATTACGTCTATCTTGTTGAGCGGTCTTCCTCCATCGGAGGAATTATGGCTCAGCTTGATAAGACCTTCCCCACCAATGACTGTGCGATGTGAATTATCTCGCCCAAACTGGTCGAGGTCGGCCGGCACATCAATATCGAGTTACTGACACTGTCAGAAGTGAAAGGGATCTCCGGGAAAGAAGGAGACTTTCAGGTTCAGATCACCCAGTATCCGCGGTATGTGGACATTGAAAAATGCATCGCTTGCGGGCTATGCGCTGAAAAATGTCCGAAAAAAGTGGGTGACGAATATGACGAAGGTCTTAAGAAGCGTAAAGCCGTTTATGTCAAGTACGCCCAGGCGGTTCCGCTTAAATACGCCATCGACTCAAAAAGCTGCATTTATTTTCAAAAAGGAAAGTGCAAGGCATGCGAAAAGCACTGCCCCACCGGCGCCATCTGGTTTGACCAACCTCAGAAGGAGCTAACCTTAAACGTCGGCTCGGTCATCATTTCCAGCGGGTGTGAGACGTATGATCCGTCCACTCACGATGTTTACGGGTACGGACGGTCTCCGAATGTCGTGACCAGTCTGGAATTTGAACGGATACTCTCTTCTTCAGGCCCGTACGGCGGGCATCTGATCAGACCTTCGGATAAAAAAGAACCTAAAAAAATCGCCTGGCTCCAGTGCGTCGGATCCCGGGACGTTCATATCGGCGCCCGCGGATATTGCTCCTCCGTCTGCTGCACCTATGCCATTAAAGAGGCGATGCTGGCCAAAGAGCACAGCAAAACACCTCTTGATACGGCGATATTTTATATGGACATCCGGACGCACGGGAAGGATTTCGAGCGATTCTTCAATCGCGGGAAAGACGAATCCGGCATCCGGTTCGTCAAATCGAAAATCACCCATGTCACGCCGGTTGCCGAAACCGAAAATCTGATGCTCCGGTATACGGATGAAACCGGGAAACGGGTTGAAGAGGAGTTTGACATCGTGGTTCTGTCCGTCGGGCTCGGCGTCAGCAAAGAGGCCGTGGAAATGGCCCATCGGCTTGGAATCAAAATGGACAGCTATCATTTTGCCGTAACATCGGGTTTTGAACCGGTCAAAACTTCGGCTCCCGGGATTTACGTCTGCGGCGGTTTCGAAGCGCCGATGGATATCCCTTCTTCTGTTATCGAGTCGAGCGCGGCAGCCGGTGCAGCGGGGAGCCGTCTTTCCAAAGTCCGGTGGACCCTTACCAAAACAAAGGAGATTCCTGAAGAACTGGATATCCGCGGCGAACCCCCACGAATCGGCGTGTTCATCTGCCGGTGCGGGACAAACATCGCTTCGGTGGTGGATGTTCCCAAATTGGTGGAATATGCCAGGACTTTGCCGTACGTGGTTTACGCTGAAGAAAACATGTTTTCCTGCAGCCAGGACACCCAGGAAATGATGAGCAAGGTCATCAAGGAAAAACAGCTCAACCGTGTCGTCGTATCGGCCTGCACGCCAAAGACGCACGAACCGCTCTTTCAGGAAACCGTGACCAACGCCGGTATCAATAAATATCTGTTTGAAATGGCCAATATCCGGAACCAGTGCGCCTGGGTGCACGGTACGACGCATGAAGCGGCTACGGATAAGGCAAAGGATTTAACGAGGATGGCGATTGCAAAGGCTGCGCTCTTGGAGCCTCTGAAAGAGGCTGAGCTTCAGGTCAATCAGACTGCCGTTGTAATCGGGGGCGGAGTCGCCGGAATGTCGGCTGCAAAATCCCTTTCCGCGCAGGGATATAGCAGCCATCTGATTGAACAGAGCGATCGGTTGGGAGGGCAGGCCCTCCGGCTTCATCAGACCTGGGAAGGGGACGACATCCAGACGAATTTGAAAAAACTCATCGATGATGTGTCATCCGATGAAAACATTCAGATTTATTTGAATTCGCAGATTAAGAAGGCGGGTGGATTTGTAGGTAATTTCAAAACGACCATCGAGCAGGGAGGGAAGGAATTGGAGCTGGAACATGGCGTGACCATCATTGCATCCGGCGCATCCGAACTGAAACCGTCTCAATACCAATACGGAACAGATCCCCGGGTGATTACCGGGCTGGAGCTTGATGAAAAAATTATCCGCAATGACACCTCCCTGAAGGCTGTCAGGTCAACCCTTTTCATCCAGTGCGTTGGATCGCGAATCGAAGAACGGCCATATTGCTCAAAGGTATGCTGTACCCATTCCATTAGAAACGCCCTCAATCTCAAAGAGCGCCATCCGGATATGGATGTCTTTGTTCTTTACCGGGATATGCGAAGCTATGGATTGCGCGAAGACCTGTACCGGAAGGCGCGCTCACAAGGAATCCATTTCCTTCGGTATGATGAGAAACAGGGGCTGGATTTAAAGAATGACGGAAAGGATCTTCAGATGCTCTTCACGGACACCTCCATCCGAAGAAGGATGGAGATCCGGCCGGAGCTTGTGATATTGGCTTCGGCTATCGTTCCGCCAAAAGAAAACCCGCTGGCCCAGATGTACAAAGTAACCCTCAATAATGACGGCTTCTTCATGGAAGCCCATGTCAAGCTCAGGCCGGTGGATTGCGCTACGGACGGGGTATTTATTTGCGGATTGGCCCATGCTCCAAAGCCTGTGGATGAATCTATCACGCAGGCCCAGGCAGCGGCAACCCGGGCGGTTACGCTTCTTGCCCGGAAAAAAATCCATACGAGCGGGACAGTGGCTGAAACAATGCCTGCCGTGTGCAGTTCGTGCGGAGTGTGCGTTTCCATCTGCCCGTATTCGGCGCCCTCTTTTATCGAAGAGAAGGCCCGGTTTTTTCCGGGCAAGGCGCAGATAAACCCGGTTCTGTGCAAAGGGTGCGGCCTGTGCGTGTCATCATGCAGATCGGGAGCCATTCGCCTCAAAGGTTTTGATAATGACCAGATTTTTGCCCAGATATATGAATTAAACAAGGCTGTTTGACTAGGCAGGATATATCCAAAAAGGAGAAAAAAAAAGATGTCTGACTGGGAACCTAAAATAGCAAGCTTTTTATGCAACTGGTGCAGCTACGGAGCCGCAGATCTTGCAGGTGTCGGGAGAATGGAATATCCCCCGAATATCAGGGTCATCAGGATTCCGTGTACCGGGCGTATGAGCCCCAAGTTTTTTCTTGCGGCCTTAACACAGGGAGCGGATGGAGTCTGGGTGTCTGGGTGACATCCCGGCGAATGCTATTACCTGGAAGGTAATTATTATGCGCGGAGAAAATTCGGACTCTTCAAAAATCTTATGGAACACATGGGCGTTGAACCCGGCCGGCTGAGTTTTTCCTGGATCTCATCTGCCGAATCGACCAAGTTTGTCAACGTGGTTAAGGATGTGACAGCGACCGTAAAGGCCCTGGGACCTAATAATAATTTTAAGAAAGCAGCTAAGGTAGCTTAACATGTTAGGATATATTGATAAGATAAGGGAAATATCTAAACGGCTTTTGGATGAGGGCAGGGTGGATATGATTATAGGTTTCCGTAAAGGAACCATCCTCATGATGAATGAACCCTGCTTCGTGAAGAACTCCGGTGAATTGTCAACGCTTGTCTGGGACAGTAATTGCGGAATCAACCTGGCCAATTATCTTACCGACAGGAAGGAAAAGATAGGGATTGTTGCCAAGGGATGTGATTCAAGGAATATCGTAACCCACATTATTGAAAACAAGATCAAGCGGGAAAAACTGGTAATCATCGGCGTTCCGTGCAAGGGAATGCTGGATAAACGGAAAGTCGCCGGGATGTTTGAAAACGGTATTGATGATATAAGAGAAGACGACAACGTCGTCCGGGTCAAAAGCCGGGGCGTGGAGACCAGCCTGAACAAATCCGATGTGCTTCAGGAAAACTGTGCACTCTGCATTCACCGTAATCCCGTGATTTATGACGAACTGGCCGGTCCTCTGGTTGAGGAGAAGAAAGATGTTGACCGATACGCCGATGTCCGCCGGATCGAAGCCATGACTGCACAGGAAAAATGGGAGTATTTTAAGGATCTGATTTCCCCGTGCATCCGATGCTATGCCTGCCGAAACGCTTGTCCCCTGTGCTACTGTCCCACCTGTTTTGTGGATGAATCACGACCCCAGTGGTGCGGCAAGAGTCAGGACGAAATCGACACCCGAACCTTTCATTTTCTGAGGGCCTACCATTGCGCAGGCCGTTGCACCGACTGCGGCGCGTGCGAGCGGGCATGCCCGGTCGGAATAAAAGTCCGGCAGTTCACCAGCAAGCTCAACAAGGACTGCCTGGATATGTTTGGCTGGGAAGCAGGTGTTTCGCCCGATGAACGTCCGCCGCTTGATACATTCAAACCGGGCGATCCTGGCGATTTTATAAAATAACTAACTTGATAGTATAGGAATTTTCTTTTTGGACGCAGATGAACGCAGAAGTTTAGACTGAAGACTGTAGGCTGTCCGCCACACTGATTGGCGGATTAGCTAACAGCCTACAGCCTAACATCCTATCTATCTGCGGATATCGGCGAAAACCTGCGTCCTGATTAATTTATAACCCGTAACATAAATAAGGCTATTGCTATGAAGGTTATTAAAATCGATAAAAATGACTGGGCCGGCGGAATAGGGAAAATTCAGAGTTCTTACCGTTTGTATGGTCCGGTCAAGGGTGATGCATTTCACGATTTCAAAGCTCTTGAAAAGGGAGAATTACCGGATCTGGATTTTTTAAACACGCGCATTTCCCCGAAATCAGTTGTCTATCCTCAGTCCGAGATTATGTTTGAATATTCTCTTGATGAAAAAAATCCCGATCATCATATAATGAAGGATGCCGCAAAGGACTATTCTCCAAAGGCCATATTGGGAATCAGGCCTTGTGACGCGGCGTCTTTTCTGCTTGTAAAGCGCAACTTTGATACCCCTGAATATAAGGACCCTTACTGGATCAGATCATATGAAGCCACAACATTTATCGGATATGCCTGCAATAATCCGTGCAGCACATGCTTTTGCACAACAGCCGGATCGGGGCCTTTCAATGAAGACGGCCTTGATATACTCCTTACCGATGCCGGAGAGTGCTGGTATGCGAAAGCAATTACGGAAAAGGGAGAAAATCTGTTAAATACAGCTGGATGGAATACGATTGCAGCCGGCGGCGCTCTTAAAAAAATAGCATCTCTTAAACAAGAGGCTGAGGCCAAAATAAGCTCTTCTGTTTCAACAGATCAGCTTAAAAATAAAAAAACAACCGAGCTTTATGAAGCTCCTTTCTGGGAAGATGTTT
>JBAZOY010000094.1:0-7453 GCA_041648505.1 Syntrophales bacterium
TAAACATTGCAGGGCCTGACGATCGAAAAATTATCCAGCCCATATTGAACTTTGTATGCCTTGACCTGCATTTCAGCCATTCTTTTGGCCCAACCCGGGAACATATCCATCGGCTCACCATCTCTGTTCCCCGACTCTTTAAAGACTTCTGCACTGGAATAGGCTCCGATAGAACTCGTATAAACAACCTTTTTCACCTTGTTTATCCTGCAGGCTTCCAGAACATTTGTATTGAACATCAGCAAAGGGACGAAAAAACTCGCCGGCTTTGACTTTGTAACTTCAATCGACCCTTTGATCCCCGCCACATGAAAGACAAAATCAATGTCTTTTGTCACTTCTTTGCAAAAACTGAACTCCGTTAGATCGCCGAATATATGTTTCGCCTTTTTATTGACCTGAATTTTATCCAAAGATACGATTGCAACTTTTGCGCCCGCATCGCACAAAATATCTACGATTTGCCTCCCAATTAGCCCTGTCCCTCCGGTGACAACCACATTTTTTCCGGTAAAACTTGATAATATTGATTTTTCGATCATAATTCGTCCCTCACTCAACGACCAAATACGACACCCTAGACGTTATAGGGGGCCTTTTGATCGAATATTTATCAAGCCCAAAGACCTCTCTTAGAGCGATGGTTTCACCCGGAGAATCAGGATCATTTAACTCATCAAATCCAATTATGCTCCCTTTGGTAAGATGCGGCTTTATTGCTTCAAGACATTTTTTAGTTGGCTCATAAAGATCAAAATCAAAATATGCAAGCGCAACAATTGTCTGCGGATGTTTTTCTAGGAATGTAACGATATTCTTGCAGGCATCCCCAGCGACGGTCTCATTCTTCTTAATATGACCCAAGGGGCCATCCGCTTCATTTAGGCTCAAAAGATTATCAAGATATGCCTGGTATTTATCAGTTAAAGCAAGGTTGCCCTGTTTCATCATATCTGATTTTCCGTCCTTATCTGATAAAGATGGAAAACCTTCGAAAGTATCAAAAGCAACTATCTTCCTGTGCCTATTAAACGGCTCATAAATGCCTCTTAAGGAAGAAAACAACGCCATATTCTGCCCCCACCTTGTTCCAAACTCAAGAACAATCCCCTGGACATCAACAATTTTTCTGTAGATCATATCCATAAACAGGATCCTGGACAGAGACTTTGAGTTAAGAAATAGGCCTAAATTGGAAAGGAGTTGGTCCTCGGGTATCGGACAATTCTTAAAGCTCTCCAAAAGTGACCTTCTTAGTCCCTTCTCCTTGTCACTCTCGTACGTTTTTATTCCGACTGTTTCATTTGTCATTTTTATCCTCCTCTAAAATAGTTTTCTTAATGATTATCTCTCACGTAGACAGGTATCATTTTCTTTCCCTCAAAAGCAATAGCCCAGGCCCAGTAGCGGATCCTCCCTTCAACAAGATCATAATCAAATCTGCCTGAGACATCCTTTGTTTTAATGACCCTTACCGGCTTGAGAAATTCACCATCGGAAAGGTCTTTCGCAAGGTCGTAAGGACTCGGCACAAAATTCAACTTGTTCTGTTTAGCTTCATCGATCGTTTCATATGCCTTCCTGTCGCCCTGCGAATCCTGAGAGACACGTATCCTATCAACCGGGACCAATTTAGGTTCCGATGTAAATACCTGACTTAAGGAATCAAAATCTTCCTGCGAAATCTCAAAATCAACCGCGGACGAATTCTCACGCAAGTGATCAGGATTTGTAGCTTTAGGGATCACTACCACCGCCGGATGCATCACCAGCCAGTTCAAGGATATCTGCGCGGTAGTTTTGCCATATTTTTCAGCAAGCCTGCGTAATTCGACCATCTTTTTATCATCACCCGCGATCTTGCCGTTATTAAGCGGGCTATAAGCTATCAATGTGATAAGTTTTTTTTCACAATAAGGCATGATACTCTTTTCTGCTGAACGGTCGAAAAGATTATATTCTGATTGCAGAGAGGATATAACGCTATTATTTAGAGATTTTCCCGCTTTTTCGGTCTGGCTTAAGGAGCAATTACTTATCCCGATATGTTTTATTTTACCGTCAGTTATCAACCGTTCCATCGCCCGCATTGTTTCTTCAATCGGGATATTTGGATTTGGCCAGTGCACCTGGAACAAATCAATATGATCAGTTTTTAGCCTTCGCAGACTGGCTTCTGCTGACTTTTGCAACCCGTCGCAAGACAAATGATCAGGGGAGACTTTTGTAGCAATAAAGACTTTATCTCTGAGCCCACTGATCGCGCTTCCAACTATTTCCTCAGAATGCCCTTCCCCATACACCTCCGCTGTGTCAATAAATGTCATGCCCAGTTCGATCCCCATTCTGAGAGTATCTATCTGCTTCTTATCTTCAACTGAATCTTTTGACAGATATCCGCCGATACCCATGCAACCTTGGCCAACAGCAGCTATTTTTGTTTTACTATTACCTAATAATTTATATTTCATAATATTGTCGTCATAGAACAAACGCCGGTATCGGCCTGTCCCATCCATACGCTATCACCCATGCCCAATATTTTTTTACTTCATCCATAATGTCATAATCATCAATATCATAAGAATATTTGCCGGAAGTATCTTTGGAAGGTTTCAGTCTTATCGGTTTGATATTCTTATTTTCAGAAACATTCTTTGCCAGATTAACCGGGCTCGGTATTAGATCCAATCTGTTTTCCATAGCCTCTTCAAGGGTCCCATAGACCGGTTTTTTATCTGAGACAGAAAGATTTATGCTGCTGGTAAGAACTCTTACAACATGCTGTTTTGACAGCCCGTCAATCACCGAAACATCTTCCTCTCTCAGATCAAAATCAGCGGATAGCGCGTTTTCTTTTGTATGCTCCATGCTTCTTGTTTTTGTCACTACAACAACAGGCGTGCGCCCTATTAACCACCTCAGAACTATCTGCGAGATGGTTTTATTATATTTATGCGCGATCGCCGAGAGGATTGCTTTTTGCTCGTCGTCATAATGTACCTTCCCGTGATTTAACGGGCTGTACGCAAGTAGACTTATCCTATTATCAGCGCAATACGGCAAGAAATCATCTTCTACTGATCTGTCAAGGAGATTATACTCCAGCTGATTTGAAACTATTTTGTCGCCAAAAAACGATTGCGCGGCCTTAAAGTCTTCAACGCAAAAATTGCTCGCCCCGACAAATCTCGTTTTCCCCTGCTCGACTATTTTTGACAATGCCTGCATGATCTTGTCGATCGGGACCGAAGGGTTAGGCCAGTGGATCTGATATAGATCGAGATGATCCGTCCTTAATCGCTTTAAACTATTCTCCAGAGAAGCTGGTATAGATTCAGAGACATCTTCCTTAGGATTGAATTTGGATGCCAGAAAAATCTTGTCCCTCATTCCATTAAGTACCTTACCCAGCGTTTCCTCGACAAAACCTCCACCGTACAATTCGGCAGTATCGATAAAATTAATTCCAAGGTCAATACCGTATTTCAAGACATCGATGCGCTTACTGACAAGATCCGGATCGAAATTGGCATAATTGCCAATACCAGTCGTGCCCTGCGCAATTGCCGGTATCTTGACCCCTGTGTTTCCAAGAGTTTTAAATATCATTAGACAATACTTATCCCCCAACCTTCTAGTCCATCGGTATTGAAATTAGTTCTCTCTGTAGATTTTTCTTTCTCGCCTGTCTCTTCCATAAGCAGGTTTTTCATCCTGTTCCTGACACCATTCAATTGATGTGAAAGTTTTAATAATTCCATATATTTTTCCGGATCTTTCTGCATTTGGTCTTTGTTATACCAGATATGCACGTTCATCTGCGATACGGCAATTATGATCCTAATTAATCTCGATGACAGCTTTAGCCCTTTTTCTTTTATCACAATATCTATATCAGAACAGATCTTTCCCATTTCCTGCACAAAACTTTCTTTATGCTCCGAAATCAATACCTCTTTTATCTGGTCAATTGTTAAGCGATCTATTAACTCGGCTAACGGCAGCAAGAATTTACGTTCATTATTTACCATGGCAATTCTCCTTCTTGTTATTTAAAAATTGTTTATTTTCTATATACCATTGAATTGTCTTCTGCATCCCATTCTTTAAATCGGTCATTAGCTTATATCCCAATATCTTCTCTGCCCTTTGCATTGAGAGTATTCTTACGGGATCTCCAGATGGCTTTGTATTATCCCACTCAACAGCGGGCGCATTTGGTACGCAACTTGAAATAATTTCAACAAGTTCTTTTATGGTTGTTCCCTTTCCGCTACCAAGATTTATTGGATGACATGGAGGGGCTTTTTCCATTGCGGCTAGCATCCAATAAGCAACATCTTCGGAATAGATAAAATCTCTTACCGATGAGCCATCGCCCCAAACTTTTAATGGGTTTTCACCATCAATTATCCGCCTAATTAATGATGGGACCACTTGCGCAGTCGCAGGATCAAAATCATCAAAGGAACCATATACGTTTGAAGGACGAACTATTCTAACCGCATCCCAACCATGTTCAAGCAAATATGCCTCACCTTGTATTTCACCCATTCTTTTTGCTATGCCAGGAATACGGTCATTTTGTTTTGGTAGACCATTCCACATGCTATCTTCCTCCTTCGGCAAGGATGACTGGGGATAACCGCAAATACTGCTCACAAAAAGATATCGTTTAATGTTATTACGAAATGAAGCCTCCATGAGATTGGTCTGAAACCATAACATCGGCACAAGATAGCTCGCCACCTTGGTTTCGCCGATGCCGGTCGAACCTTTTATACCCACAAGATTAAACACATAATCCTGATTCTGCGTTACTTTCATACAATTATCTAATTTTGTAAGATCACTTTTAAAATATGCAATTTGATCTCCTAAAAGCATTCTTGCATATTCCTCAGAGTCGACAGAAACCACCGTAACTTTTGCTCCAAGTTCTATCAGATTTTTTACAAGCGGAACCCCAATAGTTCCCGTACCGCCTGCAACTAATACTCGCTTGTTATCGTACATTGTCTTCATTGTCTTCATTGTCTTCATTGTCTTCATTTTCATATAGACTAATAATCTCTAAACCTTTGGCTTCCAAACGACATATGGATACCCATTGTGATATAGCCCCCCAACAGTTTCCCTGTATTCAATAATATCTATTTTCCCTTGTTTTTCTAATTCATGTAATTTCTCAAAATAACCACATAAATAGTTCCGTTTTTCTATATACTTAATTGCAACATAATCGAACAATGAATCGGCATTTAGCATCTCGTAATTAACTTCAATATTAATAATTATGGAGGGTTGTTTCTTGATTAAAAAATCCAAAAAGGATTGATAATTAGTCCCAAGCTGTTCCATTGCCCCTATCGTGAAGACTGCGCTATCTTTATCTACTTCAATTTTATGATCGGGAGAAAACATATCAAACAGCAATCCTTTCATATTCAAGTTTTGCTTTTTTGACAGTTCGTTGACTATTTTGCATGAGGCCTTCGACCAATCAAGGCCAAATAATTTCATTTCAGGGAACAAATCGGACACAGCAATAAGATTCAACCCTGTACCACAGCCGAATTCGAATACTTTTGAAACATTAGAAAAATATTTAGTAAAAATATAATATCTGAGGACTTTTACGAAATTGGTTTCAAAATTTGCATCAATGGGCAGAATATAGCCCCCCCTGAATCTGACCACTTCCTTTTTTCTTACAAATTTCGGTATCAATTCTTCCAGTTTAAATTTATTCTGAACAAAATTATCCAGATTTTCAGTCCATCCCTTTTCCCAGTCTTTCTTTCTGTGCGGACCGCACACTTTCAATGAATCCGAAAGAAGTATTCTAAATACCCTTAAGAAAACTTCTTCCCTTTCTTTGCCGGTTAATATTACATACCTGAAATCGGAATCCTTTATGATCTTTTTGCAAATATTCGGTATCCCCGCAGCAGTTGTACCGAATATATCGGCAAAATCATTGATGCTTAAATTATGATGCTTAACCATTTTGCTCTCCCTTAACTTTAGCCGATGTCTTCCCTGTTTCTATCTCATCCAATCTGCAAATCCTGTCGCTGTCCACGCCCAATGAGACCAGATGAGAAAAGATCCTGTTTGCAAAACGGGTAAGGGGCATTAAAAAATAGTGGGTTTTGCAAACGGCACGTACGTTTTCATGGCTTCTTTTTAATACGGTCTTATCCAGATATTTCTTTCCCACCTTATCATCATCATTATCCATAAAGCTGGCGATATTCACTCCATCTAGATACAGCTCGGCCATAGCGCTATACTCGGCCTCACTCATACACGGAGTAACAATGACAGGGACAACTCCCTCTTTTATTTTCTCAAATACCTTTCTGTTCCTTTCATAATCTTCCCTAACATGGTCAAAAGCCAGGGGGGTCATGCTCATGGTCTGATTGCAATTTCTGCATGCCAGCTTAAACACGCCCAACATTCGCTGATGGAAATTTTTATAAATGGAAACATTACTGCAATGCGGACAACGGATGGTAATAGTATAATCACCTTCTCCCGATCTTTCGCTCGAAATGAATTCCCCGAAATGATCGTTCAAAAGGATCTCTTTCTGGACATTCTTCTGCAGATCGAACCATTCTTTTCCGTCCATCTGGCTCATATTCGGCGGGGCATAAGTGCATTGTTCAAGGAACGATATTTGGTCCTCAAAACTGTTAATCCGCCCTTCCTTCATAGCCCTTGTCCAGAGAACAGAGCCCGGATAAGGCCTGATGTATCCCATCGTAATATGATAATCCTTGTACTGCCTCCAAAATGCCAGGGTCTCATGTGCCGTCTCGGTCGTTTCGGCCGGGTCCCCGAAAATAAAGTATCCCTGCATACCGATCCCGGCTTTTCTCGTAAGCTTCATTGCCCTTTCGATCTGTTCCCTCTTAATGTGCTTGTTCATACTCTTTAATACTTTATTGCTGACGCTCTCAAAACCGAAACTTATAAGAAAACAGCCAGCATCCTTCAAAACGGCCAGCATCTCTTCGTTTACCATATCGACCCTTAACTGGCACATCCAATGCACTCTTTTGGGAAGTTTTTTAAGTTCTTCACAGATCTCAAACAAGCGCTTGGGGTCTGCGGATATAAGCTCATCAAAGATAGAGAGGTTATTCACATTGTATTTTTCAACAACATGTTTGATCTCACTGATAAAGTCACTGACCGAGCGGCTCCGGTATTTCTGAGTCAACGGATGATAGCAGAAAGTACAGTTGAACGGACAGCCTCGGCTTGAAATTATAGGGAAAAAACGCGGCTCATCGTCGATATACAGATACAGACTGTCATTGGGCTTCTGCATCTTGAGATATGTCTCAAACTCAAAACCTTCCAGATCAGGCCATGGGAGACTGTCCAGGTTAATTATCGGGGCCCTGGGCTGGGTAATATTGAATTCGCCCGAACT
>JBAZOY010000095.1:0-7402 GCA_041648505.1 Syntrophales bacterium
TCTCATGTGCATCAATTTCCGGTATACCCGCCTGATAATCCCAAAAGAACAAATCGGCTTCCGGATTGGCGTTGAGTTCGCTATCAAGGTAATGCAGGTTTAATGTCACGGTATTGCCGCTTCCTCCCGTACGCACAATATCATAGGTCCGAAGGATTGCATCCGTTTTCCATGAAGGCGCCGTACCAAGACTGATTTTGAAACTGAGTTCTGACGGCATGGTTCCTCCGGAAGAAAAAGTAGTTGTCGTAAACTGGTTACCAAATGTATATGAAGTGGCGGCAACGAAGGTTGTACGTTTAACAATCCCGGTAACATCGCCTTGTCCGGTAGTAATGGCGCTGCTTCCCATAGTCAGAATTGAACTACTGCCCATGTCAAGGCTGCCTTTTATAGCAGATGGATTTGCGCTTTGAAGATTGAGCTCTCCAATAACAGTAAAATTGCTGTCTGCGGTGATGCCACTTGTGTTGTTTATAGTAAGGTTATAGTAATCTAACGCCGGTATGGTTTGAGATCCGGAACCGTTCCATTCAACTGTTCCTGTACCGGAAGTAAACGTGCCAACTGTTACACTATACCCGCTTCCAAGCCTCAGCGTACTTGATCCACCATCAAGTGTTCCTGCCGTCTGCGCCCATGTCCCTGAGAAGGTATGGGTCAGGCCTGTACCGAGATTGAGTGTTCCACCGGTTCCGTTGATGGTTAAACCAGCACCGTTCACATTACCTGTGAATGTTGCGGTACCTGCGGTTTTTGTCATGGAAACGGTGCCTGTTGTGGTAAAGCCGTCAATGCTTTGGGTTACTGCTGTGCTCGCGATGAGAATCTGGGAGTTGCCTGTAGTAAAAGTTCCACCGTTATTGTGAAAGTCTCCACCAAAGGTCAAATTAAAAGTGCTTGCTGAAGTGCTTAAAGTTGCTCCGCTGTTAATGGTCAGCGGAACTGAAGCATTAAACACTTTGGCAGCATTTAAGGTAATAGCTCCTGTATTAGCAATAATTACTCCCCCTGTTGCGACAAATGTATTTAACCATTCAAGACCGGCAGTGCGTGCCGTTGCTGTGTTATATTGCAGTGTAGCCGCGGCACCGTATGTTGGGACGGCAGAAGCTGTTGCAGTTCCTTCCATTGAAAGTATCCCGTTTACTGTAACTCCTGTGGTTGTCTTTGTTCCACTACCTGCTAAGGTCAGGTTGTTATAGGGTCCGGTTCCAACTGTTTGGTCTGCACCGTTAAAAATTACCGTGCTGGAATTTGCCGTGAAAGTACCGCTATTCGTCCAGTTTCCGCTAACGGTTAAGGTATTTGAACCCGTGATAGTCAGCGTAGCGCCTGAATTGACGGTAATGTCATTACAAACGGCTGCTGCCCCAATTACCGGCTGATTACCTCCTGGCGGAATTACAACATTTGTTGAAGCGGTTGGCACTGCTGCATCACACCAGTTAGATGCTGTATTCCAATCGGTGCTTATTCCTCCAATCCAGGTGCCGGCGGTACAACCTGACGCAGCAACATTCAAAATACCGGTTGCTGCCGCAAAGTAAGTAGTATTTATGTAGGTTGCTCCCGAACCGGTGCCTCCCCAGGAACCGGAAGGTTGGCCATTTCCTCCGAGTGTTAGTGTGTTCGAGGAAGAGGTGTAAGTGCCCAGGTTGGCTGCCGCTGTACCACTGATTGACAGATCTCCGTTGATGGTAGTTGCCGCAGCAAAAGTTTTTGTGCCAGAAGCAGATAGTATAAGGTTATTAAACGTTGTTGCTGTTGCTGAAAGAGTTTGAGCGCCCGCTGCACCGAAATTCACCGTACTTGTACCTGCAGTGAAGTTTGTCCCCGTCCCATCCCACGCTGTTAAGCTTACCATATTTTCGTTGAGTGTGCTGGAACCGCCGTTCAAAGTCCCGTTAATAAGAGCCACTGCACCTGTAAATGTATGCGTCAAGCCTGCGCCGAGATTCAAGGTGCCACCCGTGCCATCAATTGTTAAACCGGCACCGCTCACATTGCCCTGAAATGTTGCCGTACCTGCGGTTTTTGTCATAGATACGAGACCGGTGGTGGTGAAGCCGGCAATGCTCTGAGTTGTTGCTGTATTCGCAATGGTAATCGCGGCACTGCCAGCGGTAAGTGTACCGTTATTAACAAAATCGCCACCAAAAGTTAATCCAAAGTTTGCGGTGGCTAAAGTTACACCGTTATTAATGGTTAGATTACCGTTTACAGTCGTAGCAGATCCCAAAGTTTTTGTGCCAGAATTAGATAGTGTAAGGTTATAAAACGTTGTAGTTGTTGCGGAAAGAGTTTGATTGCCCGCCGCACCGAAATTCACTGTACTTGTACCTGCAGTGAATAGTGACCCCGTGCCATTCCAAGCTGTAGCGCCTGTCTTGTTTTCGTTGAGTGTGCTGGAACCACCGTCCAAAGTTCCGGCAGTAAGGGTCACTGCACCCGTAAATGTATGGGTCAGGCCTGTACCGAGATTGAGTGTTCCTCCTGAACCGTTTATAGTCAAAGCGCCACCATTTACATTACCTGTGAATGTTGCGGTACCTCCGGTTTTTGTCATGGAAACAGTACCGGTTGTTGTGAAGGCAGCTATACTCTGTATTACTCCACCAGTTATGGTAACACCACCTGTTGTGCCACTTGCAGTGCCACCATTATTGATAAGGTCGCCATCTAATGTCAACAAAAAAGTTGTCATCGACAAGGATGCACTATTGTTAATGATGAGGGGTGCAGTAGAATTAAAGACTTTGGCAGCACCCATGGTTATTACTCCGGCACCAGCAATAATTACACCACCGGTTGCCGTAAATGTAGCTAGCCATTCTTCTAATGTAGCAGTATATGCTCCTGGTTTATTGTATTGAAGAGTTGCATTTGTCCCGTATGTCACAACTCCGGTTGTTACGACAACTGTGGCAGTTTCTTCCATGGAAAGTATGCCATTTACAGTGGGTGTAGTAGCGAATGTCTTTATATCTGAACCTGAAAGTGTAAGATTGTTATACGTAACAACAGCACATGTTTGCGCACCGGCAGCGTTGTAAATTACCGTGCTTGAATTTGCCGTGAAAGCACCGCTATTCGTCCAGTTGCCACTAACGGTTAAGGTATTTGAACCAGTGATAGTCAGCGTAGCGCCTGAATAGACGGTAATGTCATTACAAACGGCTGCTGCCCCAATTACCGGCTGATTACCTCCTGAAGGAATTACAACATTTGTTGAAGCGGTTGGCACTGCTGCATCACACCAGTTAGATGCTGTATTCCAATCAGTGCTTATTCCTCCAATCCAGGTGCCGGCGATACAACCTGACGTAAAAACATTCAAAATACCGGTTGCTGCCGCAAAGTAAGTAGTATTTATGTAGGTTGCTGGCGAACCGGTGCCTCCCCAGGAACCGGAAGGTTGACCATTTCCTCCGAGTGTTAGTGTGTTCGAGGAAGAGGTGTCAGTGCCCAGGTTGGCTACCGCTGTACCACTGATTGACATATCTCCATTGATGGTAGTTGCCGCAGCAAAAGTTTTTATACCTGAAACGGAAAGGATGAGGTTATTGTATGTAATCGATGTAACTGCCTGATCAACTGCTCCGTTGAAGTTCACCGTGCTTCCGGTGACAGTATATGTATTTGTGCCCGGTGTAAATGTTCCGGCAACACCAATTGTACCCGGGGAAGCTAATATTCTGGCGCCGCTGCTGCTGCTCGTCAGGTTATTGTAATTAAAAGCCGGTATGATTTGAGATCCGGAACCATCGAAGTTCACCGTGCTTCCGGTAATTGTATATGTATTTGTGCCCGGTGTAAATGTTCCGGCAACACCAATTGTACCGGAGGATGCTAATGTTCTGGCGCCGCTGCTGCTGCTAGTCAGGTTATTGTAATTTAACGCCGGTATGGTTTGTGCGCCGGATGCATACCATTCAACTGTTCCAGTACCGGCAGTGAATGTTCCTCCGGTTACACTCACGCTGCCTCCAATTCTCAAAAGGCTCGAACCGCCATCCAAAGTTCCTGCAGTAAGGGTCACTGCACCGGTAAATGTATGGGTCAGGCCTGTTCCAAGATTAAGAGTTCCACCGGTTCCGTTGATGGTTAAACCGGCACCGGTCACATTACCTGTGAATGTTGCGGTACCTCCGGTTTTTGTCATGGAAACGGTGCCTGTTGTGGTAAAGCCGTCAATGCTTTGGGTTACTGCTGTGCTCGCGATGAGAATCTGGGAGTTGCCTGTAGTAAAAGTTCCACCGTTATTGTGAAAGTCTCCACCAAAGGTCAAATTAAAAGTGCTTGCTGAAGTGCTTAAAGTTGCTCCGCTGTTAATGGTCAGCGGAACTGAAACATTAAACACTTTGGCGGTATTTAAAGTGATAGCTCCGCTATTGGCAATAATTACACCACCGGTTGCAGCAAAAGGAGTAATCCATTCCTCTGCTGTCACAGTTCTTGCAGTTGGTGTGTTGTATTGAAGGGTTGCATTTGTGCCGTATGTCACAACTCCGGTTGTTACGACAACTGTGGCAGTTTCTTCCATGGAAAGTATGCCATTTACAGTGGGTGTAGTAGCGAATGTCTTTATACCTGAACCTGAAAGTGTAAGATTGTAATACGTAACAACAGCACATGTTTGCGCACCGGCAGCGTTGTAAATTACCGTGCTTGAATTTGCCGTGAAAGCACCGCTATTCGTCCAGTTGCCACTAACGGTTAAGGTATTTGAACCCGTGATAGTCAGCGTAGCGCCTGAATTGACGGTAATGTCATTACAAACGGCTGCTGCCCCAACTACCGGCTGATTGCCTCCTGGCGGAATTACAACATTTGTTGAAGCGGTTGGCACTGCTGCATCACACCAGTTAGATGCTGTATTCCAATCAGTGCTTATTCCTCCAATCCAGGTGCCGGCGATACAACCTGACGTAGCAACATTCAGAATACCGGTTGCTGCCGCAAAGTAAGTAGTATTTATGTAGGTTGCTGGCGAACCGGTGCCTCCCCAGGAACCGGAAGGTTGGCCAGTTCCTCCGAGTGTTAGCGTGTTCGAGGAAGAGGTGTAAGTGCCCAGGTTGGCTACCGCTGTACCACTGATTGACAGATCTCCATTGATGGTAGTTGCCGCAGCAAAAGTTTTTGTACCTGAAACGGAAAGGATAAGGTTATTGTATGTAATCGATGTAACTGCCTGATCAACTGCTCCGTTGAAGTTCACCGTGCTTCCGGTGACAGTATATGTATTTGTGCCCGGTGTAAATGTTCCGGCAACACCAATTGTACCGGAGGATGCTAATGTTCTGGCGCCGCTGCTGCTGCTCGTCAGGTTATTGTAATCTAACGCCGGTATGGTTTGAGATCCGGAACCGTTGAAATCCACTGTGCTTCCGGTAACTGTATATACATTTGTGCCCGGTGTAAATGTTCCGGCAACACCAATTGTACCGGAGGATGCTAATATTCTGGCGCCGCTGCTGCTGCTCGTCAGGTTATTGTAATTTAACGCCGGTATGGTTTGTGCGCCGGATGCATACCATTCAACTGTTCCTGTACCGGCAGTGAATGTTCCTCCGTTTACACTCACGCTGCCTCCAATTCTCAAAAGACTGGAACCGCCATCTAAAGTTCCGGCAGTAAGGGTCACCACACCTGTAAATGTATGTGTTAAACCTGTTCCAAGATTAAGAGTTCCACCGGTTCCGTTAATGGTTAAACCGGCACCGGTCACATTACCTGTGAATGTTGCGGTACCTCCGGTTTTTGTCATGGAAACATTACCGCTTGTGGTGAAGGCTCCTATACTTTGTGTTCCTGTACCATTAAATGTAATTGCCCCTGTGCCTGGAGTAAATGTGCCGTTGTCAGTAAAATTTCCCGTAATCGTAAATGCTGAATTGCCCGTGCTTGTCCATGTTCCACCGCTGATGGTAATATCTCCGAATGTTTTTACTCCTAAGGCACTATTAAAATCCAATGTCCCGCTAACGGTTGTAGCGCCCGTAACGGTTAAGTTGCAGCGGCTAATGGTCGCACTGCCGCTGGGAACACTTAACGTAGTAGCCACATTCACATTGCCCGTTGCAGCGCCCGCTATACTTCCTCCCGTCAGCAATAACGACTGAAGGTTAAATACACCGGCTATGTTGCTTGTGTTGAGCGTTCCTGCGCTGATCGTGGTTGCTCCGGATACTGTAATTGTAAATGCAGCCGAAGCAAATGTACCCACTGTAACATTCAAATTATTATTACACGTAATTGCCGCACCGGCAGTGGCGGTACTGCCTGACGTTATTGTCAGATTATAATAAGTGGTTCCTCGAACGGTTTGTGCCCCGCTACCATTATAATTAACTGTTCCTGTACCCGCTGTAAATGTGCCTGTATTAGCAAATGCTCCACCTATATTAAAATTCCCTGTACTAAACGATAGTGCTCCTGTGCCGGTTCCTGTGCCGAGATAGTCGCCTGTTAGATTTAATGTATGAGAAGTCATATCCAATGTGGCGGGGCTTGTTGTTTTAAGGTTGGCGGCTACTGTTATATCTCCGTCTGCTGCTTTGGAACCGGAGAATGTATTGATTGTTAAATTTCCATATGTTGGAACAGAAGAAATTGTTTGCGTGTTATTTCCCTGATAAATAACAGTACTTGTTGCGTCAAGAGAAATATGCCCAGCGGTAAAGTTCGTTGGAAATGTTACATCGGTTGCGGAAGCTACTGCTCCAATGGTTAATGTGATGCCGGCTGCTAATGTGAAAGTACCGCTTGCATTGCCTGTAATCTGAAAAGTGCTGGTGGCAAGGGTTCCACCTGTTATAGATAAATTATTATTAACTGTAATTGCACCACCAAGCGTGGAAGTACCCGCATTACTTATCGTCAGGTTATGATAAGTACCGGTCTGTATTGTTTGATTTCCCGCCCCATTATAATCTACTGTATTACCGTTTGCTGTCGCATCAAGAGTTGGGACTACAGTTGTTCCTCCATAAGTTAAGCTGGCCGAACTGCCTTGTGTTAATGTGCTTGCTATTGTACTTGCTAAAGTTGTAGTTACGGTTAGTGTTCCTGTATTAGTGGTGTTCGCACTGATGTCTAATTTTGCCAGCGAGCCTGTGCCACTTATCGTTTGACCGGATCCCGATAACATTTGAAGCGTAAATGCTACATTGCTTAAATTTTTATTCAGCGTTAAATTGCCTTTATTGGTTAGTGTCCCTGCGCCTGCGCCTGTAATATCGCCTGTGGCAGCTATGTTTATTCCACCTGTTTCTATGTTGGTTGTAAAGGCTGATGTCCAGGTGGCTACGCCTCCGGTGTTGATTGTTAATGATTTTGCCGCACCGGCATTGCCATCCATGGTTACTGTAAAGTTGTTTTCTATTATTACATCATCGGC
>JBAZOY010000096.1:0-7383 GCA_041648505.1 Syntrophales bacterium
AATGCAATGGTTGCCGGGCATGTGAGATGATCTGCTCCGCCTTTCACGCTACGCCAAAATATAGCAGCAATAATCCGGCGAGGGCTCGGATTCGGCTGATTCGTGAACCACTAAGAGACGTATATCTTCCTGTATACGCGGGTGAGTATGCTGCAGCCGAATGTATGGGCAGAGATAAATATGTGATTGACGGAAAGGAATACGACGAGTGCGGCTTCTGCAGGGCTTCCTGCCCATCCAGGGATGTTTTCAAAGAACCCGATTCCGGTCTCCCCCTAAAATGCGATATGTGTGAAAGCGATCCGCCGCTATCAGAGCCGATGTGTGTTCAGTGGTGCTTAAATGATGCCCTGACTTACGAAGAAAGAGAAGAGGAAGTAGAAGAAGAAGTGAAGTTGGGCGATATTGAGACAGGATTGGAATCATTGGTAGACAAATATGGAATGGAGAAGTTAGTGGATACCGTTGCCCGAATGTCAATGTCAAAGAAGGGCTAAAAAAATTAAGGCGAAAGAAGAGGATTAAGAAAGATAGTGGAGACTGTACCCCCCTTCAAAGAGATTATAGATGTCATAAAAGCGAACGGTGGAGAAGCTTTCAAATTATGCTATCAATGCGGCTTATGCGATGTGGTTTGCCCGTGGAATAGGGTTAGAACCTTTAGTATGCGCAAGATAATCCGAGAGGCTACGTTCGGTTTGACTGATATAGAAAGTGAAGATATATGGCGTTGTACTACCTGCGGAATATGCCCTCAGCAGTGCCCCAGGGACGTAAAACAGATAGAATCCGGGGTATCCTTACGCAGGATTGCCACGGAATATGGGGTTTTTCCTGCTTCTGTCCGTCCTGTCCGCACCATAAGCGGAAGCCTCGTTGGCAAAGGTAACCCCTTGAATGAAGAGCGCAAAAACAGGGCAAATTGGGCAGAAGGTCTTTCTGTAAAAACGTTCACCGAGGGGATGGAAATTTTATATTTTCCCGGATGCTACCTCTGCTATGACCCAAGATTAAAAAAGGTAGCTAGAGCCACAGCCAATATCCTTAACAGGGCAGGGATAGATTTCGGGATACTGGGCTCCAAGGAGAATTGCTGTGGAGAAAGCATCCGCAAGACGGGCGATGAGGAAGTTTTCAAACGCTTAGCCAGGGAAAACATCAAAACTTTTATCGATAATGGGGTAAAGAAAATACTTGTTTCTTCCCCTCATTGCTACCATACCTTCAAAAACGAGTATCCCGAATTTATGGTGAACTTTGAAGTGGTTCATATCTCCCAATATTTATTCGAGCTTATTAATGAGGGAAAGCTTGAGCTTACCAAGGAGTATGGGAAGAAAGTTACTTATCATGATCCATGTTACCTGGGTCGACATAATGGCATATATGATGAACCCCGGGAGGTCTTAAAGAAGATACCCGGTTTAGAGCTGAATGAGATGCCTGATTCGCGCAAAGATAGTCTCTGTTGCGGAGGGGGAGGAGGCAGGATTTGGATGGAAACTCCAAAGGGTGAAAGATTCTCCGACCTCAGATTAGAACAAGCTGTCGGGGTCGGGGCTGAGGTGCTGGTTACTTCCTGCCCATATTGCATCACCAATTTTGAGGAAAGCAGGTTAACCTTGAATGTTACCGAAAAGATAGAGGTTAAAGACATCACAGAAATTATCGGAGAAGTAATTTAGGGGCCGTTACGAAATAACTATTACATTTCTGACCATTTCGTTACGGCTCCTTATGCCGTTCACGACATTCCAATGTTACGGATATTTTTGAACGACGGCTTAGGGAACCGAAGAAACCTGATGAGGTGATAGAAAGTGGAAAAAGAACTAGAAATAATTGAAGACCAGATTCGTAAAAGTCTCGCAGACAGTATTCGTAAAAGTTTCGCGGACAGTAATTTTGGAGATGTTATGGTTGTCGGCGGGGGGATCAGCGGTATTCAAGCCTCTCTTGATCTTGCCACTGCTGGTTTTAAGGTTTACCTTGTTGAGAAATCACCTGCCATTGGCGGCCATATGGCTCAGCTTGACAAGACCTTTCCCACCAATGACTGCTCCATGTGAATACTCTCGCCTAAACTGGTCGAGGTCGGCCGGCATCCCAATATAGAGGTCCTGACCTATACTGAAGTCAACAGTGTAGCAGGGGAAGCAGGAAACTTCAAGGTAACGCTGATTAAAAAGCCCAGATATATTGTAGAGAGCAAATGCACGGGTTGTACTACCTGTGTAGAATACTGCCCGGTCAAATACCCTGATCAATTTAATCAGGAAATATCGAAGAATAAAGCCGTCCATATATACTTCGCTCAGGCAATTCCCCTTGTCACTTATATAGATGAAAGCTGTCTTTATCTCAAAGAGAAGAAATGTCGTATTTGCGAAGGAGTATGTAAGAATAACGCCATAGATTTTAATCAAACGACGGAGAAGGTAGAAGTAAATGTAGGGGCGATAATTCTGTCTCCTGGCCTTGAGCCATTTGACCCTAAGTTGAGGAACGACTATGGCTACGGAAAGATGCAGAACGTGGTAACCAGTATGGACTATGAACGGCTGTTGTGCGCCACCGGGCCATACGAAGGCGAGATACTGCGTGCTTCCGACAAGAAGCATCCCCATAAAATAGCCTGGATTCAATGCGTCGGCTCCAGACGGGTTACCCCGGGCGATAACAGCTATTGTTCAGCCGTATGCTGCACCTATACCCAGAAACAGGTGATTTTGACAAAAGATCATGACGCAGAAGCAGAGTGTACGATATTCCATAACGATATTCGTTCCTATGGGAAGGATTTTGAGCGATTCTACGAAAGGACAGAGAAACTTCCCGGTATTCGATTTATAAGAAGCTACGTATCATTAGGAAAAGAGATCCCGGAAAGCAAGAATGTAACTTTAAGATATTCTACTACCGGGGACGGAGTAAAGGAAGAAGAATTCGATATGGTGGTATTATCCGTTGGATTGAACCCTCCTGCTGATGTAAAGAGCCTTGCAAATAAGTTCGGCATCGAGCTCAATTCTCACGGATTCTGTAAAACCAATCCTGTTAATCCTATGGAGACCTCTCGCCCGGGAATATTTATAAGCGGAGCCTTCCAGGGTCCTATGGATATTCCCGAGTCAGTTTTTACCGCCAGCGGAGCCGGCTCCCAATGCGGTGAACTCCTTGATTACAGGCGAGGGAAGCTGGCCAAAGAAAGGATATATCCGCCGGAAAGGGATGTCTCCAAAGAGGAGCCAAGGATAGGAGTCTTTGTGTGTCATTGTGGGGCTAATATCGGAAGGGTAGTAAGTGTTCCTTCCACAGTTGAATATGCCTTAACCTTACCCAATGTTGTCTACGCTCAGGAACAGCTATTTTCATGTGCTACTAATTGTGCCAAAGAAATAACAGACATAACAAAGGAAAAAGGGCTCAATCGAGTGGTTGTCGCTGCCTGCAGCCCCAGGACCCTTGAACCGTTATTCCGGGACACCCTTAGGGAGGCGGGAATTAATCAATATTACTACGAAATGGCTAATATTAGGGAGCAGAACTCCTGGGTCCACTCTAAAGAAAAGGAAGAAGCCACACAGAAGGCAAAAGATATAATCCGGATGTCGGTAGCACGAGCTTGCCATTTAGAGCCATTACAGGAATTTGATCTGCCAGTAAACAAGACAGGGTTAGTGGTTGGTGGAGGCATAGCCGGCATGACTTGTGCTCTCTCCATAGCCAACCAGGGACATGAGGTTCACCTGGTGGAAAAGGATACAGTCCTTGGGGGAATAGCACGAAAACTACATTATACACTGGAAGGACTGGATGTTCAGGCGTATTTGCGTGATCTTATAAGAAAGACATATAAGAACCCCTTAGTACATGTATATACTGATGCTACAATCACGGAGGCTACCGGTTATGTCGGGAATTTCGTAACCAAGGTGAAGTCTGAAGGAAGGGTTACAGAGATAAAACATGGAGCAGCCGTCATCGCTGTAGGTGCTGATGTATATAAACCCACCGAATACCTTTATGGAAAAGATGACAGGGTAATGACCCACCTGGAGTTGGAGGAGAAGATCACCAAAAGAGACGAAAAGGTGATCAACTCTCAGAATCTGGTGATGATCCAATGCGTAGGCTGCAGAAATGAAGACAGAAATTACTGCAGCAGGATATGTTGCAGTGAGTCTGTAAAGAACGCCCTGAAACTGAAAGAGATAAACCCCCGGATGGATATATATATTCTCTTTAGGGATATAAGAACGTACGGGTTCAAAGAGGATTATTACCGGGAAGCGTCAAGTAAAGATGTAAAGTTCATCCGCTATGAGCCGCAAGATAAACCTCAGGTGGAAGCTGTTGAGGAGGATGGTCGGCGCATTCTAAGGGTTACCGTGACCGATCCTATTTTAGGTAAGAAGCTTGCTATAGATGCTGATTCACTCGCTTTAGCTGCCGCCGTTATTCCCTCCGCAGGAAGCAAGGAAGTAGCCCAATTATTCAAGGTATCTTTGGGACCGGATGATTTTTTCAAAGAAGCCCATGTCAAACTAAGGCCTGTTGAGTTTGCTGCAGACGGCGTTTACCTCTGTGGAATGGCTCACTATCCCAAGCTTATATCGGAAACGATTAGCCAGGCTAACGGAGCTGCCGGCCGGGCCTTAACTCTTCTCTCACATGATACAGTCACAGCCTCCGGCTCTGTTTGCGAGGTGGATGAGAGGACGTGTATTTCGTGTGGGGCATGTATCTCAGCTTGTACGTATGGCGCCATAGAGTTTCGTGAGACACGACAGGGCAAAAAGGCTGTAGTTAATCCTGTTCTCTGTAAAGGAGATGGTCTCTGTAATGCAAAGTGTCCAACAGGGGCTATTTCACTAAAGCACTTTACCGATGAAGAGCTCTTGAGCCAAATTGATGCGGCGGTTTAAGACTTGTAGAATTCTACCATGAACAAAGCCGTGATTACTGACTAATGAGGTGAGAACGAATGAGTACAGGACTTAAATTTAAACCAAGAATATTAGGTTTTGTATGCCATTGGTGAGCATACGGCGCTGCTGACCTGGCTGGAGTTTCCAGACTGCAATATACGACTGAAGCAAAGCTTATTCGCGTCATGTGTTCCGGTAGAGTCGACCTGGCATTTGTACTCAGAGCCTTCTCAAATGGAATGGATGGGGTGTTTATTGGTGGTTGCCGTTTGAATGAATGTAATTATGTTACTCATGGAAATTACCATGCACTAAACATGGTGCTTCTATGTAGAAAAATAATGGAACACATAGGTCTTAACCCGGAAAGATTAAGGATCGAATTTATGTCTGCCGGTGAAGGAATCCTTTTTGCCGAAGTTATGAGTGAGTTTGGCAACAAGGTGAAGCAGTTAGGACCGCTTGGCAAAGGCGAAGGAATAGACAAAAATGAACTGAAGTCCAAACTTGCAGAAATTACTAAGCTAATCCCATACATTAAGATGGTGAAAAATGAGAAGCTGGGGTCACGTCTTCAGAATATAGAAGAATATGAAAAACTTTTTACCAGTGACGAGATATACAAGTTATTCAGTGAGGTAATCTCGTACTATATTGATCCGGATAAGTGCCAGGCCTGTATGATTTGCCTTAAGAAATGCCCTGTAGAGGCGATTGCAGGTGGCAAGAACCAGATCCATGTAATTGACCAGGAGAAATGCATAAAATGCGGAACTTGCTTTGAAGCTTGCCCCCCTCGCTTTGGTGCGGTGAAGAAGATTTCTGGCGAGCCTGTTCCGCCTCCTATTCCTGAAGAAGAAAGAACTATAATCAGAAAGAGTAAAAAAAAATGAGAGAAATCCTTTTACCGATTGACTGAAAAGAAGTTAGTTGAAGCAAGAGAAGGGATGACTATTTTGGAGGCAGCATAGTTCTGAAATTTCTATTAGGAGCCGTTACGAAAGAACCATTACATTTCTGACCATTTCGTTACGGCTCCTTATGCCGGTCACGGCATTTCAATGTTACGGTTATTTTTGAACGACGGCTTCCAGGTTCTTTTTGAGATTTATGAAGTCGCTTCTGTCGAAACCGAGAGTTTTGAAAAAAGATAGAAGGTCGGTGGAGTCCCACCTGACGGAAGTATAAATATCCTTTATTCCTTTATTGCTGTAATACTTGAAAATTTCCTCGGCCATTTTTTCGCCGATTCCCTGGCCCATGAACTTCGGGTTGACGCCGAGGTTGGCCACCCAGGCGCTTTTAGCTATGCCGAATCCCCCAGTCAGAGTGTAGCTTATCAGGTATCCGACTACTTTCCCGTTCAGCTCGGCTACAAAACTGGCATCTTCATCCCTCTGGGCCTGTTTCGCAACAATTTTTCTGAAATCGTCAACACTGGTTGTTTTTGTTATGGAGAGGTATATTTTGCTGATTTCTTCCGCATCTTCACTGTTAAGTTTTCTGATGAGTATATTATCCACAAGCTGTTTCCTCTGATGTCAATCGGTCCTGATTATTTTGACCTGATGGCCGACCCAGTCCGGGGGGAGATAGATCCTTCCGCTGTTACCGCTGAGCTTGACCTCTTTCTCGATCATCTCTTCGCCATAAATCTCGAATTTCACTTTTGTCTTTTGTTGCGCAGGGGTGCCGTCAATATTTTTGGATTTTTTTTCGTTCAGCACTTTAAAAAACCCTTCAGTTAATGTAACTGTTTATGTGATATATTTAGACCATTGCATAACATCCGGTCTAAAGTCATGTCAGGGTATGGGAGCGCATGCGAACCGCAGGAATCTTAACCCCCCTTTTTTTTAAGCTTTTTATCGTTATCATCCGGAACGGCTTTGGTCAAGACGAAAATTTTATACAACTTATTGGAGATTAAGTTGATTTTTTAAACAGCATGATTTAAGTCACGGGCATGGCTTTGGATCGGATGTTATACAACGATCTCTTTTTACGTGATTATTTAAAACAGGGAGTATTTTTTAAGATGAAAAACCTGGCCTTATTCCATGAGATAGCTGAAAACCCTTATGATTATGCAAAAAAGGTAAAGAAGGAAAGTGGCAAAAAGATAGTCGGTTATTTTTGCTCTTATACCCCCGAAGAGATAATTGACGCAGCGGGAGCTCTTCCGTTCAGGATTTTCGGAAGAGGAGGAGATTCTCTTGCCGACGCTCATCTTCAGGCATATAGCTGCGGCCTGGTCAGGGGAGCGCTTCACGACGCGCTTTCGGGCGGTCTTGATTTCCTTGACGGAGTGGTTTTCCCCCATACCTGCGATTCGATACAAAGGCTTTCGGATATATGGAGAATAAACGTAAAAACAGGGTTCCATATCGATGTTGTTCTGCCGGTAAAACTCGACACAAAAAGCTCCGGTGAATACATGGCCGATGTTTTA
>JBAZOY010000097.1:0-7339 GCA_041648505.1 Syntrophales bacterium
CAGCCGGACCGGATCAGGCTTCTTTTTGTAGATGATGAGAAAGATTTTGTTGATGTTATCGCCAAAAGACTCTCAAAGAAAGGTTTCGATGTGACGAAAGCATTTTCGGGTCCGGAGGCGCTTCAGGCCATGCGTAAAGCTGATTTTGATATAGTTGTTCTTGATCTGAAAATGGAAGAGATGGACGGGATTGAGGTCCTTAAAATTCTCGGGAAAATGGCGCCCGGCCTTCCAGTAATAATTCTGACCGGACACGGGTCTGAAACATCAGCAAGGGAGGGCGTTAAATGTGGCGCCATGGAATATCTGACAAAGCCATGTGATTTTGAAGAACTTGTCGGAAAAATTGAACAGGTTCTTGAAAGATAAGGAGGTGGTACAGTGGATGAATTCAGTGTCCTGCTCGTAGACGATGAAAGAGAGTTTTTAGAAACATTGCTGAAAAGACTGCTGAAGCGAAGGGTAAAAGTAACAGGCGTCGACAGCGGTGAAGAGGCATTAAAGATTCTCAAAGAGACTCCGCCCGATGTCGTGGTCCTCGATGTAAGGATGCAGGGCATGGACGGCTTACAGACATTGAGGGAAATCAAAAAGATAAGACCATTGGTGGAAGTGATAATGCTTACAGGACATGCCAATCTGGAGGTAGCCGTAGAAGGGATGGAAGCGGGAGCCTTTGATTACCTGATGAAACCGACCGATGTTGACGAATTGTTATATAAACTTGAAGACGCTTTCAAACGGAAAAAAATTCAGGAGCAGAAAATAAGGCGTCTGGAAGAAGAGAAGGGATCGGAAAGGGGCTGATATGAAAAGACGGATATATGCAAACCTTCAGAATAAAATCATCTTCATCACTCTGCTGGTTTCATTCATACCTCTCATCTCTCTCAGTGTTATAATTTACTACCAGTTTGCCCAGGTTTTCAGGAATAAAATTGAGGAACAGATCGAATACCGCGCCAGGGTCCAAAGTAATGCAATAGAACTTTTCCTGAAGGAACGGACCGCCATTTTATTGGCGATGGCCGATACTTATGCTTTTGATTACCTGGCAGAGAAGAACAACTTAGAAAGAATTTTTCAGATAATGAATCACCGGGTCGGCGGTTTCATTGATCTTGGCCTGATTGACAGCGCCGGCCGTCACGTCGCTTACACAGGCCCTTATAACCTTATTAATCTGAACTATTATTCCCAACCGTGGTTCCGTGAGGTTGAAAGCAAGGGCATTTACATCAGCGATATTTTCATGGGTTACAGGCGGGTGCCTCATTTCATTATCGCTCTCCAGCGTCAGGAGAATAACAGAAGATGGATACTGAGGGCAACCATAGACTCTGATGTTTTTGAAAATCTCGTCCGTGCGGCACAGGTTGGAAAAACAGGCGATGCTTTTATCATCAACAAGGAGGGCTTTTATCAGACACACCTGCGTTTTGACGGTGAAATTCTCTCCAAATCACATCTGGACCCCACTGTCTTCGGAGAGGGAACAACAGTACTGGAAAGGGCAGACAAGGACGGCAAGAAGATATTCTATGCTGGGAGCTGGCTGAAAAAGAACAGCTGGCTTCTGGTAATAAGCCAGGATGCGTCGGAAGAGATGACCAAGCTGTTCAAAACGAAAAGGATAGAGATTATTATAGTTGCCTCGGGTTGTTTGATGATCATCCTCACGACTATCTTTACCACACACCTGACAATAAGGCGCCTGAAAACGGCGGACAGGAAGATGAACGAATTGAACGCGCAACTCGTCCATTCGGACAAACTGGCTGCTCTGGGCAAGATGGCCGCCGGTGTTGCCCACGAAATCAACAATCCCCTTGCCGTGATTGCCGAAAAAACAGGCTGGATGGAGGATCTCCTGACAGAGGAGGATTTTCAGAAGAGTCAGCATTTTGAGGAGTATAAAAAATCGCTCGGAAAGATAGAGGAACACGTCGAGAGGGCAAGAAAAGTAATCCACGGCATGCTTGGATTTGCCCGCAGGATGGAGCCGCATCTGGAGGATGTGGAAATAAACAGAGTCTTGAATGAAACAATAACTTTTCTGGATAGTTATGCAAAGACAAATAACATTATAATAGAAAAAGACCTGATGCCTGATCTCCCCATCATAGCCAGCGACCGCGCCGAGCTCCAGCAGGTGTTTTTGAACCTGCTAACCAATGCTGTTGATGTGATAGGCAAGGATGGAAAAATTTTTCTGACCAGCCGCAGGATCGATTCAGAGATTGCAGTTAGTGTAAGAGACAACGGCCCCGGGATTCCCAAAGAATATCAGTCCCGGGTTTTTGAACCCTTTTTCACCACAAACCAGTCAGGCAAGGGAACGGGGCTCGGTCTGTCGGTTACCTATACCATTGTCCGTAACATGGGAGGAACTATCGCTCTCGACAGCGAAGAAGGGAAAGGGACAACTTTCACCGTACGTTTACCCATTGTCGTTCCAGAAAAGAAGTAACAGCAAAGGGGGTTAAGATGAGCTCCTTCCGGGTTTTGGTCGTAGATGATGAATCGGATTTTGTAGAAACTATTGTCAACCGCTTGCATAAAAGGAAAGTTGAGGCAATTGGTGTTCCCAGCGGAGAGGCCGCCATGGAACTGATTAAAGAAAAACCATTCGATGTTGTTTTACTGGATATCAAGATGCCGGGCGGTATGGATGGCATCGAAGTGCTGAGGGAAATCAAAAAGATTCAGCCTTTGACCGAGGTGGTTCTGCTTACCGGACATGCCTCTGTGGAAACCAGCGTTGAAGGGTTGAAGTTGGGCGCCTTTGATTACCTGTTAAAACCGGTAAAATTTGCGGAACTCCTGGAGAAACTGGTTGCCGCTTTTGAAAAAAAGAACGCTCAGGAACAAAAGATTCGCGGCGCAAAGATCCAGGGGATAATACGCATTCCCGGCAGCGGTTTTGAGTAGAAGAAGAAAAAACAGCAGCAAGGCGGCCATGCAAATACTAAGGATACTGATTGTAATGATATCTATGAAATATTAACTATGGGGAACAAAAGGATCTGCCGGGCAGTAATCATAAGCCCTGACGGTCACTTTCCCGCTTAACAGGAACAGGAGGTTTTTATGAAGGTACTGGTAGCAACAGATGGTTCAGTACATTCCATGAAGGCGGTCTCGCGTGCCATGGAACTGGCCGAGAAGGAAGGGGCAAAAATCACCCTCATGTCGGTGGCTTATTTTTCCAAAAGCGACTTTGATGACATGCCGCCAAGTATCCAGGAGAAACTGGAAAAACATGCAAAAGAGGTACTGAACAGTGCAAAGGCCATATTTGAAGGAAAGGGAATCAAGGTCGATACCATTCTTGAGACAGGTGTTGTGCCGGCAAACAATATTATAAGGAGAGCAAAAGAGGACAAATTCGACCTCATCCTTATGGGAAGAACTGGCCTCACCGGTCTTGAGCGGGCTATGACAGGCAGCACAGCGGCCAAGGTGGTGGCACATGCCCCATGCAGTGTAAGCATAATCCAATAAGCAAAGGAGATTAACAAAATGTATAAATTGTGGACAAAACTGACAGGAGTAGCGGCCGCGGCAATGCTGATGATGCCGGATGTTGTTCTGGCTGCAGGAGAAAAGGCTTCCCTCCTTGTGATTGTGGCCGATACCCGCAAACTGTCCGGCTGGGAAGCATGGTTTGCCAATCTTTACAATGAGAGTCATTTATACTTTACAATTGTCACTGTTGTAACCATTCCAATCGTCGGGGTGCTTCTTGGTCTTCTGGCAGACCTGGTTATGACACGTATAGGCATTGATCTGAAATCAAGGGAATTGTCCGAACATTAAGCCGTCGTTCAAAAATAATCGTAACATTGAAATGCCGTAACCGGCATAAGGAGCCGTAAGCCGTGACAGGCATAAGGAGCCGTAACAAAATGGTCAGAAATGTAATGGTTATTTCGTAACGGCCCCTAAGATTTCCACCAGTTAAAAAGTTTTGATTTTAAAATAACATCAGGAGGATAAATTATGGATTGGTTATATGTTTTAATGCCCATTTCGGGAGTTACAGTATTCTGGCCGGGTCTGGTTATCCTTGGAATCGGGGTCGGAATAATCGGCGGTTTTTTTGGTATGGGCGGTGCCTGGATGGTGACGCCGGGGCTCAACATCCTCGGTTTCCCCATGGCTTTCGCCATCGGAACCGATATCGCCCACATGGCGGGAAAGTCTCTCATTTCCACCATGCGGCATGGGAGGTTCGGAAATGTAGATTACCGGCTGGGGACTATTATGATAGTCGGCACCATAGCCGGGTTTGAGTGCGGCGCCCAGATGATCATGTGGCTGGAACGCATCGGGAAGGTGGAATTCATAGTCCGCTGGATGTACGTTGTGCTTCTTATACTTATCGCATGGATGGTCTTTGCCGACGTGGCAAAGAAGAGAAAAAAGGAAAAAGAGGCAAAGGCAAAAGGTCTGGATGTGGATAAACTGTCCACAGGTATTGAATGGCACAAGACCTTCCATAAGCTTAAAATACCCCCGATGGTGCATTTCAAGGCAGCAGGATTTACCTGTTCCGCCTGGTTACCCATCTTTATCAGCTTTGTTACCGGCTGGCTGGCAGGTATCCTGGGCATCGGAGGAGGCCTTATACGTATGCCGGCACTTATCTATTTTATCGGTTGTCCCACCCACATAGCTGTCGGGACAGACCTCTTTGAAGTTATGATATCAGGCCTTTACGGAGCCGGCACATATACTTTCAAGGGCAGAACCGAGCTGGTCGCCGCCCTTATAATGCTGTGCGGCGCAGCCATGGGAGCTCAGGTAGGGACAGTGGCAACCAAGTATATCAAAGGGTATGGAATCCGTATCGCCTTCGGAATTGCAGTCGTAGGCTGCTGTATTTCCGTTATCATGAAACTTATTCCAAGGTATATTGACGGAACCAAATACATTATGGATATTTCTTCAACCATTCTCATACTTGGACTTGTGACTTCTCTGTCTATCTATATTTTGGTCAAAATGATACAGGGTGCAAAGCAGGAAGTCGCCGCAAAAAAAGGGAGGGCTTAGCATGAGAAGGCATACTATGATAAAAAAATTTAGCTTGTTTGCTATACTGACTGTTTTATCCTTTGGGTCTCTCCTTGCCTGCGGAAAACTGGGAAATGTGGATCAGGGGAGGGTTATCGAATTTGACAAGGAAAAAGGAGTGGTCACTCTTATCAGAGATTTTAAGGCCGACCCAATGAAACCTGACTATACTCATTTGCCGCCTTATACATATGAGATGCCGAAGGATCCGGCGGAAATCGGGGCTCTTCCTAAAGCAGGAAAACGTATGAAGCTCGATACCGAAAACAAACAGATAGTCATCTTTGATACTGCAACGCAGAACTTCAAGACCATCGACTACATTCTGATCTCTCAAGCGGAAAAGGTAAACAGTGATGATCCGCAGGTCTATGACAAGGCAGCGGATAAGCCAAAATCTTTTCCTGTCGTAGACAGGGGAAAGAAGGCCATTACAGTCTATTCGAAAAGACAGAAAATTCTCACCACCTTCTCTCTCCCTGATGAATACTTCGCGCTTCCGGATAATACCTGGGATTCCGGTGATGAAGTCCGCATCTATTATAAAACGGAAGGAAAGGCCCGGAGATTTATGAACATCAGCAAGACGGATATTTTCAAGAAATAGTTACTGCTCAGGTTCAAAGTTAAAGGGTTCACGGTTCATGGTTAAACTGATGAACATTGAACTGATTGATGGTATTTACAGGCTTAGTGTCTTCTGTGCGTCGTGTCGTTTATGACTTCAGGAAAACATGGGAAGCATGTCCCCGCCGTAGGCAGAATAACCGTGAACCGTGAACCAGACAACCTGAGTAGTTACTAAAGAATAATGAAAGGAGACAGGCTGTGACAGATGAAGAAAAAGCTGTGCGGCGTAGAAAAGCCCTCGGTAAAATTACCGCCGTTTTTTGTATTCTCCTCAGCCTGTCAATTATTGATGCAGTGATAGCCGGGTTCAGGCAATCTGCAAATGTGTTTGATCTTCTTCCCGGAACAACTGTTGAAATCAACGGAATAATGATGGGAAAAGTCGAAAGTGCCCGGGAAATTACATGGACGGGCAACTCAAATCATATTCTGCTGACTATCGATTCAATTCAGAAAGGCCACTGGTTCGGAGACAACATGTGGCAGGGGCGGCTGACAATCGATCCCGATATAAGGGCGGGAGAGTACAGCCTGACGGTAGGCATTGAAGGCATGAAGATGCAAAAGCCCGGTAAATTTCTGATAAGGGTTTATAAAGATTATGCGGGTTATCGCCAAAGCTTCAAATCTCTCATAAAACGATACCTTGATGTATCGCCATGGATCATGGCTGCTGCTTTTTCCACTTTTGTTGTTTTGGCCTTCGGATATATCTTTTTCCTCTCCGGAAAGATTGAACAACTCATGGCCAAACAGGGAAAGGCCGTGGTATATAGAGTAAAAAAAGGTGATGACGGGTGCGAGATAGCCTTCAGCCTGGGCACCGCGCACGGCATCCGAACCAATACCAGCCTTACCCTCCTCAATGAAGAGGGTAAACCCGCAGGAACTGTGGTCGTTCATAATGTTTCTGAAACAGACTCGCTGGCAACCGCAGGGTCAGGCTGCACAGTCAAACCTGGGTATACGGTATCGCTCGCCGTCCGGTAAAAGGCTTCGCGTGAATGATTTATGAGACTTTTTACGAGAGCATCATAATTCCCTTTAATTAAATTATAATTTGTGTACAATATAAGTAACTACTCAGGTTCAAAGTTAAAGGGTTCACGGTTCATGGTTAAACTGATGAAGATTGAACTGATTGATGGTATTTACAGGCTTAGTCGACTGTGCGAGTGCTGTCGTTCAGACTTCAGGAAAACATGGGAAGCATGTCCCCGCCGTAGGCAGAATAACCGTGAACCGTGAACCAGACAACCTGAGTAGTTACCAATATAATCATTATGGGGAAAATAGATATGACAATACGCCTGTTACTGGTGGATGATGAAGAAGATTTCAGAATAACTCTGGCAAACAGGTTAAAAAGAAGAAACATGGATGTTACGGATGCAGGCAGCGGCGAAGAGGCGATAGAGATTATCGGGAAAAAATCTTTCGATGTTGCCATTGTTGACATCAAGATGCCGGGGATGGATGGAATAGAAACTCTCAGGCGGATCAGAAAGATCGATCCGCTTGTAGAAGTTATCCTTCTGACAGGACATGCATCAGTGGAAGCAGGTATCGAAGGCATAAAATCCGGAGCTTATGACTACGTTATCAAGCCGTGTAATGTCAATGATCTCAT
>JBAZOY010000098.1:0-7325 GCA_041648505.1 Syntrophales bacterium
ATCTTATCATTTTTTGTCTTTCCCCCGTGGATGGCTTTCATATATAATGCGTGCCCGAGAACAAAAGGAATCTGATGCTTGGCGCACAAATCTGAAACCCAGTACCAGCAGAAGACGCATTCAACACCCACGACGATGTCCTCCAGATAGGGGGAGATCAGTTGGAAAAACTGTTCAGGATCGGTTATGATATTTTCATGAACCATTGTTTTGCCTTTTTGATCGAGAATACAGACGTACATTTTTCTGGCATGCAGATCGATGCCACAGTAATATTGGTGTTGCTGATTGTAAAAGTTCATATTGCCTCCTTTTTTCGTTTAGGGTTGAGTCCGGATAACTCTTTATATTCTTCACGATTAAAGGAGGCAACCAGCAGAATTTGGTTTTGTTGGAACTGAGCCTCTCAATAGCCCACGGAAACACAAAAACCAAATTCTGCTGGTCAGTCCTGACAACTTATTGTACTGGCGGAAAGGCCATAACTATTATCAAGGCTTTTGCAGCGGAACGCAAAAAGCCGCGCCCGCTGAAAAGCTCCGTTATGTGCCCTAAAAATAAACCTTTCAACTAGTCCAATTAATGTGTATGATATAGTCGTTATATACACATAGGAGGTAAGAAATGAGGACGAATGTAGTTGTAGATGACGATCTGATGGAATCGGCCCTCAGGGTATCCGGCCTCAGAACAAAAAAGGATGCCATAGAAGAGGGATTGAAGCTGTTGGTGCAAGTGAAACGCCAGAAAGAAATTAAGCGTTTTCGAGGAAAACTAAAATGGTCCGGCAATCTCGACGAGATGAGGTTAGATAAATGATTCTCGTTGATTCATCCGTCTGGATCGACTACTTCAACGGCAATAAAACGGCTCAGACGGACTGGCTGGATTCTGCACTTGGAAATACACCCATCATCATAAGTGATCTTATCCTAACCGAAGTTCTTCAGGGATTTCAGAACGATAAAGACTTCAAGATAGCTAGGGACATTCTCTTAGGTATCCTATTTATGTCGATGGGAGGACAGGTATTAGCCATAGAGAGCGCTATGAACTATAGATTTCTGAGGAGGAAAGGCGTGACTGTGAAAAAGACCATAGACGTCATTATTGGAACTTTCTGTATCCACCACCAGCTAACATTGTTGCATGACGACAGGGATTTCGATCCGATGGTTAAGTTCTTAGGCTTGGAGATAATCGACACATAACGAATCAATTTACCGGACGCTCGTTCCTCGCGCCGTTGATCGTTCCGTTCATCCCGACCGTAGGCGGTCGTGATGAACATCGAAGATAAACTAACTTATTGGATTTTTGTATGCATTGATATGAAGCCCGCGGACTATTTTATTTTTGTACAACTACCTGCCGAAGCGCAAGAAGCATTACAATTAA
The DNA here is from genome assembly GCA_041648505.1 of Syntrophales bacterium. Taxonomy (GTDB): domain Bacteria; phylum Desulfobacterota; class Syntrophia; order Syntrophales; family CG2-30-49-12; genus JBAZOY01. The sequence goes on from JBAZOY010000098.1 coordinate 1,399, forward strand.
CAGCCTAGTTATCTGTCACAATTTTCCAACATCTATATGGCCTTCGGTTATCATGGATGTCGCCGGAACTTTACCCCGGAACTTCAAAACTGGCTTCTTGCTCTATGCACCTTAAACAACCATGTTTTTTTGTCTTGACGATGGGGATAGGCAATTGAAGGGGAATGCAAATTCAGAAACATTATACTGCCTTGAAAAGGTATTTATAAGCCTCTTTGGTAAGCAAAGAACGAGAAGAAAATGATAACAACAGCGAATATCCATGCTTTAAAAAAAATTGCATAAGCGGGCAGCGCGGCAGTTTTAACTTCCATAAAGACCCTGCTAACAATATTAACTTTTAAAGCACTAAGAATAATGATGGCGAAAGTGCCCCACAACCCCAAATTCATCTCTTCAACAATCAGCCAGGCTAAGAACGTAATTGTGATTAAAGTAATCCATGCGACATTGACTATATTTTTATAAAATTTCATAACCATCACCTTAACAAATATAACAATGGAAATAGAACAATCCATAGAAGATCGACCATATGCCAATAAACCCCAACCACCTCAGCAACCGGAAGTACCTTTTCGTCAAAAGAGGTAACAAGGTTCCTTCTTACAATAAAAAGTGCAACAATTCCTCCTATCACATGTGCAAAATGAATGAACGTTAAGAGAAAATAAAACAAATAAAAATAATTGCCAATTATACTTATCCCTGCATTAAATTTTTCGGTATATTCATATAACTTAAAGAATACAAAGAGAAATCCAAATAAAAGGGCAAGGTTTAGTAAAAGAATGCTTTTATGAGGTGCATTTCTTCTTATTGACTGAATAGCTGAAGCAACAAGCCATGAACTTGTAATGAGAAAGACTGTATTTATAAAACCGATTGTAATGTTTAGATGTTCTTGAGATGAAATAAACAGAGAAACGTTATTATTTCTTTCGCTAAGAAAAACAATAAAAAAAAGTAGAAATATTGCCATATCTATTGAAACAAATATCCAGACGCCACTACTTTTTGAATCTGTGGACAAATGTTCATTTATCACTACATCTTCGTAATTTTTTTTCATAATCTGTCCGCCATGTATTGACCGGTCGTCATTATTGATGTTACCAGTAAAATCCAAAGATTAATAAAGGAGTTCGATAGTCTTACTCTTGCCGTCCTACTATCTGGCCACTAATGTATTAAGGTTTGAAGTAAGACTACCGAACTCAATTAAGCCGAAATTTTGTCTCCCCATTCTGGACAATCACAATGAACTTACGCCGCCGAAAGAGCTAACAGAAACTGTTCTGTTTACTCGTCCTCCCTTAGTCTTATTTTTGAGCTGCGTATGCCATTTCTTTTTCCTTTGCTTTGGAGCGGTCAGAATCTCTCAGCCGCTGCTTAAGCTCTTTTAGTATGTAGTAACTATAAACCGAGAAGAATAAGAAGCCCCAGGTAGGCCAAACAATCCAGAAATTCCAAAGTCCAGCCACAGAAAATGGACCAGTTGGCAAATAAGGTATAAAGCTCAGAGGAATAAAGATAATACCTACCGCTATAGCACCCCAACCTGCCCACGCTGGAAACATCTTCTGCTCTCTGTTCAAAACGGTATATAAGCCTAAACCAGTTAACTGAACAGTTGTGATCATATATGTCATATCATACGTAAACCATGTGTGAGTATGCATCATCAGAATAATATCCGGATGCATTTTACCTGCATATTGAGCACAGGCCATCCAAGCTGCCGGGCACGCACCTAGAACCCATGCCGTTAAAATAGCACCCGCTAATTCCATATAAGAATACCATGTCATCTCTCCCTTAGGGTCCCTCATCATAGTTGCCAGTTGGCATCCCCAAACTAAGTAGAGGAATCCAATCACAGCACTAACGGTCATGCCGATTTTAATTTGCATACCATATTTGAGGTAATAATTATCAACAAGCTGTTGTGCTGTCATCTCAACAAATTTGGGGGGCGGATAGTTATGCCCAAGGAAAATCCAGAAAATAAGATAAGTTACGACAAATATAGGCCCCGTCCACCCAACCATATACGCTACTAGATTTCTTGATCTTTCATCCATTTGTTTTGTTCTCCTTTCTCACTCTTTTGTTTGTTAGTATTTACTTGTTAGGACCAACTATCTACGCATATACGTGTTTAATCTTATTACGACACATCAACAACCCCCTCCTTAGCAAATGCTTGATACCCAAATCGAACCCGTCTTTCGCTCCAGCTATAGCGAGCGGCGCCTTTTCCTTAAGTACGATTTTAACAATATCTAGAACGTGTTCTAGATATTGTTATTTCTTTATGCTCATAAATAGAGTCTTGTCAACCCTTTTTTTAAAAATAGTAGTAGCGTTACCCAATATTTTCTTGAAAATTGCCCTAATTTTTTGATAAGAACTTCCTTTTTTGTAGAAGGAGTATAGAGGGAGTATATGAAGAAGTAGTTCCGGGGGAAGTAGTTCCCGGAACTTGCCGTATGGTCTTAGACTGACAACACGTCGCTGTTACCTTGCACGTCCTCAATCAAGAGATTTGAGATGTATCCGAATCAGGAAGATAACGAAATCATCATCGCTGGCTCGTTACGGGAGAAAATGAACCGTACTCCTGATTAGAAAGTTCCCCATTGAGGCTATTTATAAAGAAGTCCGTTGAAATTTAAGCCAGATGATCGGTAACCGGCGGGTGGAAAAATATTGGATGAAAGTAGCAATTTCCCCTTTAATTTTAATGCACTGATTATATTATATGTACTTCAACATTAAATCATTGTAACTAAAAAGCACATATTGTATATTTAAAAAATGACGAATAATATTATTGATTCTCCCCAAAAAATAAAATCCCGTAAAATTAAGAAAAAAATACTTGAAGCAACGGATAAGCTTTTGTACCGATACGGGTATGAGTATGTAACAGTACGTAATATTTGCAAAAAAGCGAATATATCAACCGGTACCTTCTACCATCATTTTAAAAATAAGGACGGGTTGATGAGACATTATATCTCCGTAGCCTATGAAATTTACAAAAAGGAAAACACAGAAAGCTGGGATGAGCTACAGTCTCATGAGAGGGTTATACATCTATTAACTTGGCTTGCTAAGTACTATATGGATATGGGTGTAGGTTTCGTATCATCTTACTTTACAAGTAAAAATCAGGCGTTGAATTATAAAAATTTGGATTCACTGCCGAAGTCTCACAAAGAAATTATCGATGACATTTTATCACTATTGGAAAAAGCCCAAACAGTTGGTGTGTTAAAAACTGAACCGGATCCAAAGGACATCTATGCTGACTTGAATATATTGTTCTTAGGAACGGTTTTCGACTGGTGTACAACTCTCGGAAACTATAACCTCGAAGAACGGGTAAATAAAATGATTAAAATGCATCTAACCCACTATCTAGTTGATGGTACGTCTTTACAAGGGTAGATGTCGCTGGAATTTAGTAAACTTAGTTTCCGGAACTTGTCCCCACATCTATTTTATACCATTTCAGCCAAGTTTATAAACCCTTTACGAGGAAGAGAAAAAATGGACGTTATAGTTGAAAACCCTAACCATGTGGATCCGGCTGAGATCATAGTCGGTATCCCTTCCTATAACGAGGCCGATTCTACCTCATTTCCTACTGATGTAGCGAGCAGGGGACTCCTGCAATACTTTTCCAGTGAATTACCCCGCCTTGTAGGCGGGGTAATTCACTAATCAAATCTATTGACATTCGCTTTGAGAAATTTGAAGCTGAGATGGCTAAATATTCCGAGCTGATACTGAACTGAAATATGCAAACAATCTCTTTCAGGGGTCTGCAAAAAACGCAACAACTGGAGAGAACGTTATGTTTCAACAATCATTAGAAAGGAGATAGATATGAATTCTTTGAAAGTGGTATTAATAATTACCTTAACCTTTGTGTTCACAACCCTGACCGCCTTGGCTAACCATGATGTTGCAACTGAAGAGGGTCTTGGTGAAAAACTGTTGGGCCAGTTATGGGCAGATATGGAAAAACCAGATATGGAGGCGATCGAAAAGACAATTGCTAAAGGCTTTCAATCTGTGCACCAGGATGGCTCCAATAATCGTGAGCAAGAGATAAAACTGATCAAAGGCTTAAAGCTCGGTAAATACAGCCTGAGCAACATTAAGATAACTCAGAACGGGCCAGTTATTGTTGCCACTTACTTTGTTTCCGTAGAGGAAACAATTGAAGGAAAGCGGCTTCAAAAGAAGCCAGCGCCCCGCCTCAGCGTTTTTTTAAAGACTGACAGCGGTTGGAAATTGATAGCCCATGCCAACCTCAAGCCTTTGAAGTAAGGAACATCAATTCTTTACATACGTTTTTTTTAAGCCACGGTAAGAAGTAAAAAGGGCGCTGTAACGGTGTTTGGGGTACTATAAGGATCAATATATACATGAGCGTTTTGGGGCACAACAAGGGCGTGATAGTGGATTTATACTTCCTGATCACAGGCATGGGCAAAATAAGCTCGGAGAATGACCCTTTCCTGCGAGCGTTGTCGGAGTCGTTGCCTGGGAAGAGCGTCTTCTTCCGAAAAAATGAGTGCGGTACACTCGACAGAAACTACCTGCTTGCCAAAAGCCAGTTGCTCGAAGCTATACGGTCTCATCACTCCAACCGTGTCGTAGTAGTCGGGCACAGTGAAGGTGGTGTTCATGCCATGAAACTTGCTTCTGAAATTGAACAGGTCTGCCTTGCTGTCGTGGTCGGCACCGCTATCTGCACCTTCCGCGACGCTATGCGGTATCATTTCGTGTCAGAGACAGCTCCCTGGATGGCTCCCGTAAAGGGCAAGTTGTCGGAAATGCTGAATTCGAAGCCTTTCGTTTCACCATCGGACCGGCCCCGCTTGACGGAACGGAAAGCACTTCAACAGTTTTTAGATATCGTGGACTTCCATATAGACCCTCAGCTCTTTGACTGCTGGGTTTCGTACTTTCCTCATGATGGAAAACGATTGATAACTGAAGCCAATCGCCGGAAGCTGCTGTTCATCTTTCCGAAACGAGACTCTGACACACCAGTGGATTTTTCAATCCGCAACATCAGGCAGTTCAGCAGAGCTATTCCGGTCAAGAAGGTACACGCTTTCAACCATAACTTCCTTACTAGAAAAAAAACGGTCTCTCGAGTTGCGGTTAAGCAGATTGCCGGAGAGATCCGGGCCCAAAGAGCGGGCGGTGCACGAGGGTAAAGATTCCTAAATGTCAGAAGAACATGCGGATCATCCGTATTATCGATGATCCGAGAATTTCAAATATAAAAAAGCAACAAATCCGATTTGTGCCGAGCTTTCAAGACTCATTGCATAGTAATGACGCTAACTTATCAAAAAGAATATGGCGATCAGCCCGGAGACATCAAGGCAAAGGCTGTTTTACCTTTCCCCCTGCATTTTGACAATACCTCAATTCTATTGTAGAATTTAAGCGATAATTTACAAATTTTTACGAGGACACCAATACTTACTGTAAAATGATACCTGTTAGAGACATATTGGAACAAAATGGTTTCTTGAAAAACCTGTTTGAGTCGATCCCCTGCGGGGTCCTCGTCATGGATAGTGAAAGACGGGTCCAGGCATTGAACAATGTGCTTAAACAGGCCTTTGGAATATCCAAGTTTGAAGTAATTGATAAACGCGGGGGAGAAGTAATCAAATGTGTTCATGCTTTCAAAAGCCCACGAGGCTGCGGTTTTGCCGAAGTGTGCCAGACTTGCCGTATTCGCAGTACAGCACAGGAGGCTATTACAGGAAAGCATATTCACCGTGTTAGAGCAGATGTCCAACTGCTGTTGAAGGGCCAATTCCGTGACATCAAATTACTCTTGAGTGCAGCCCCCTTTGAACATGATGGTGAGAGATTTGCAATTGTTA
>JBAZOY010000099.1:0-7018 GCA_041648505.1 Syntrophales bacterium
TTTGGATTTGTTTATTTCCTGCGCCTGGATATTATGCGTGGTAAGAGTAATATAGCCTTTACTTTCATCAGGGTTGAATCCGGCGATGTGCCTTTTATTTAACTCACGGAGTGTTTCGGGGTCTAAGCTGTTATCACGTATTTTATTAAGAATTTCGATAAAAGCCTGGTCGCTCTGGCGGTAAACATGTTTTAATTCAATACTTACATATTGGGTTTTCTGTAAGGCTTTGCTGCTGAAGAAAAACACAGTATCATAAAAATTTTTAAGAATGTTCCATTCGTCTTCTTTAATTACAGGTGCTAACTGCTGAAGATCGCCTATCATAAGCAACTGAACACCGCCGAATGGTTTATACCTGTTTTTAAACCTTCGCAGCACTTCATCAATACCGTCAAGAAGGTCAGCCCTAACCATGCTTATTTCATCAATTACAAGCAGGTCAAGACTTTTTATAATATTTATTTTATCGCGGCCAAATTTTTGAATACGGGTAGTATTTTGCTTATCACCATCTTTATTAACTATCTCATTTCCTGTTTGTTCTTTAGGCACGTAAGGTGAGAATGGCATCTGGAAAAACGAGTGAATAGTCACACCCCCGGCATTAATAGCAGCAACGCCTGTTGGCGCTACAACAATCATGCGTTTGGGAGATATTTTCTTTAAGTTATGAAGAAAAGTAGTTTTGCCTGTACCGGCTTTCCCGGTAAGGAAAACATTCTTTCCGGTGTATTGAACAAAATCAAAAGCAAGTTGTAATTGGGGATTATGTATGGTTTCCATGATTAAATATAAGCCAGTTTTTATGACGGTTTCATGAAAATTGAAGTAACTATTCAGGCACAAAGAGACAAAGGCACATAGGCACAAAGTTGTAGGAATACGATTGGAATGCAGGACACAACCTGTCCAAATACCGCTTTGTAAACATCTTATAGGAACTCAAGCAACTCTCATTCTCTTCATATCTCTCGACTTTGTGCCTTTGGTACTCTGTGCCTTTGTGCCTACCTGAATAGTTACAAATTGAATTGACAAGACATTGTTTTTTGACGGATGAATCATAAGATAAGTAGTCTTGTGTGTCAATGGGATAATTACCACAAAATATGGGGGGCGGTATCAGTGATAATGGAAGGCATGTATCGAGCTTCGCTGATTCTTTGAATTCTCAAAGCGTTATGCCTCGATGTATTCATCCCAGGAGTAATCAGGGTCCCGATAGAGGTGATCGTCATTGATGGGGAGTGTTTTCAAGAATAACCTTTGACTTCGATCATCAATAACTATAAAATTACACACATCTTTTCAATAGTGATATTTGTCAGCAGGGTAATTAAGTATTACGTTTGTTGAACAGTCAGGAGGCAGATATGCAAAAAGAAATAGGGAAGTGTCCCGAATTATTCGAATTATTACCCCGAATTATTACCTTCGAGAATTGCATCAAACCTCGTCAGAACGGGAGCAGGAACAGGCCGCATCGGCATTGAACAGATAACCTCCTAAGAATATAAATTTGGTATTGAACAAGTTAGATAATATAATAATGTCATATATGTTTGTCAGTAAAATTTAAATCTGATATTGACGGTCTCAAAGTTTCCTGTCAATATCAGGAAACTGTTCAATATATTGTTAGGTGAAAAAATAATGGGAAATCACAAGATATTTTGGTAGTATGATTATCGTTTGGGAAAAAAATCTATTGTTACTTCACACTTCACAACACAATAAAACAAATGAACAGAATAAGCGAATTATTTTCCGATAAAAAAATAGTTAATAAAATTCAGAGAAGATTACCTAAACTATTTCATTTAGCTGAATTAGAAAGTTCAAGGGCTGGTAAAGTGGGTATGGAAGTTGGTTCGGTGAGAGAAAAAATCCTTGTTGCTTTATTCATTTATAAATTTGGGGAACAGAATGTTGCAACAGAAATACCGATTACAGAAGCAGAAGTTGATGTAAAAGTTTTTGGCAACCCTATTTCTATTAAAACAATTACGGGGAAAAATCCAACTGGTGTAAAACTTATATGGACTGTTGATGCTGCAAAATCAATAGAATTTAGCAAAAATTATTTACCAAGTTGCGATATGATTTTTGTGCAAATCAATTGGGAAAATGGTGGTGGATTTTATTACATTACGAAAGAAACACAAAATGAAATAATTAAAAACATTGGCAGAGAACATTATATCAAGTTGCCAAAAGCGGGAACAAATCCAAGAGGTGTGGAAATGACTGGTAAAGCAATTCAGGGATTGTTATCTCATTCGAAAACATTGAAAATTCCTATTAACTGGGATAAAGAAATTGTTAATTTTAAACCTTTTCAAAGATGGATAGAACTATGGGAACAAGAATGACACAACGAAAAAATGGAACAGAAACAAGTGCTTTCGGAACAAACGGAAGAATTAATCACGATAGTTCAAAATTTTACAATTCAAAATTGTATTCAACCCTTGAGGGGAAAGAAGTTACAGATAAATCAGAGAACAAATTGCCTGGGGAATTTGTCAATAAATTTATTCTCGGCTCTGCCGAAAATATGAAAGAGTTGCCAAACAATTCAATTCAATTAATGATAACATCCCCTCCCTACAATGTTTCTAAGGAATATGACGATGATCTTTCATTGAAAGAATATTTACAATTACTTGAAAATTCATTTAAAGAAACTTATAGAGTTCTGGAAAATGGTGGTCGTGCTTGTATCAATGTTGCCAATCTTGGACGAAAACCATACATTCCGCTCTCCGACTATATTTCCAAAAAAATGCTGGATATTGGTTTTAATATGCGCGGAGAAATAATTTGGAATAAGGCAGCAAGTGCAAGTCCTTCAACGGCGTGGGGGAGTTGGATGAGTGCATCAAACCCAATACTTCGCGATATTCACGAATATATTTTAATTTTCTCTAAAGGTGATTACAAAAGAGAAAGAGGAGATAAAATAAACACCATTAGCAAAGAGCAATTTATGGAGTGGACAAAATCCATTTGGACAATGAATGCTGAAAGCGCAAGGAGAATAGGACATCCAGCACCATTTCCAGAAGAACTTCCCAATAGATTAATTCAATTATATTCTTTTAAAGGTGATATTATACTTGACCCTTTTATGGGTAGCGGAACAACAGCAGTATCAGCAACAAAATTAGAGAGAAATTTTGTGGGCTACGATATTAGTCAGGAATATATAAACATTGCAGAAAAAAGAATTTCACCGTATCTCAGACAGACAAAAATAAAATTTGAACTGAACGGACATAACCCACCACCAATGATTGTAATGGAAGGAAAAATAAAATATAAAGCAAAGCCCAATATTCAAAGAAAAATTAAAAAAGTGCTATTAGAAAAAAAAGGGTTGGTTGTTAATGATCAATGAAATCCGTGTCAGGCTTGCGTTATTACATTATATTAAAATAGGGATAAACATTCAAAATGGGAAGAATAAAAACCTAACAAAACGCTGCACAGGACAGCGGGTAAAATCGCCCGCTACCTGTGATCTTGGACGTTAGCCGCAAAACTACCGTTAGGATCAACAATTAATGATAGTTAAATTATTTTGTCCAAGATGTGCATATGAAGCTTCGAAAAACTTCGAGGGGCATACGGTGCTCGACATCCCTGTTCCAGTATCACGGCTGACTGATAATGGGCAATATGAAGTGCACTGTGGCAAAGGACACGTTTCAGCAGTTATTTTAGACAATGTTAAGCTTGAGTTACTGTTTGAAATGGGGCTCAACGCTATTATTGATGGTTATCCACGAGAAGCTGTATCCTCTTTTGCCTCTTCTCTAGAGCGATTTTATACGTTCTATTGGCACGTGGTAATGCGTCATTTCGGCATACCAATAGATCAGGCAGACGCAACTTGGAAACCCTTATCTAAACTATCAGAGAGGCAGGTCGGAGCATACTCAACAGCTGTAAATCTACTTACAAAATGCGCTCCAAAGTTATTAAGTCCGAACAAGCAGGTACCATTTAGAAATAAAGTTATTCACAATGGTTACGTACCGACAGAAGAAGAGGCAATATCTTTTGGTGATGTTGTTATGGGATTGATAAACAATGATCTATCTATCCTGAGATTACATGCTGCTGACGCTTTGGAATCAGTATATAAAGAATTTTCACCAAAAGACTATGACGCAGAGCCAAATGGTGACGACAGCATTATAGTTGGTTGTGTAAATGTACTGACAGCAATTGATGCAAGGCATCCCCCAAAAGGTGATGATAAGCGTGTTGGTGGAGTAGCAGACCAATTTCAAAGAATCATTGCGGAACGTCAACCAACGTCCATGCAATTGTTGTCAGAAGAAGAAATGAAGAAGATATTTCCAGAAAAGGAACTACCGAAGTTAAAGCAGCTATCTAGCTGAAAAGCGGCTAACCATGCTGCTACAAGGGACCGCAAGAAACGCGCGGCCCCTGAGCAGCGATGTTATGTGTAAGAGGGCACAATATGAAGTTAATTGAAGAAATAATAGATATCCTTGGCGCAGAGAAACCAAATCTAACCAATGCACTTATAAAAACGAAGGTTTTGCTTCACAAGTTGGGCAAAAAAGATTTGGTTGAATGGGTAAACAACGAGATTAATGGCTATAGTGAAACCGCCGCTGTCCCACCCTATCGAACTGTAAGCGCCCAAGTATTAGCAAACTTCGCGAACATGGCATACCAGTATAGCAGACATCCAATCCCTCTTTCGCATTTAGACAAAGAATATAGGGAATCACTTGAAACAACAAAACTTCGACAATCTCTGAGCGTACTTGAACAGTTTGCAGCAAATGAACGTGGCAGCATTCAAAGCCCCATACCTTTAGAAGCTAACCACCTCTTAGGTAAAGGACTCGATTCGAGTTATCATATTCAACGGGCCTGGTGTGAAATAAGCACAAGCGCAATCACTCAAATATTAACTGAAGTGAGGTCAAGGTTATTGGATTTTGTCTTGGAATTAAGCGGAAAGTTTGATGACGGCTTGACCGACAAAGAGTTCTTGGATATTAGCGCAAAAATAGACACCGGATCGATGTTCAATAATGCAATATTTGGCAACAATACAACAATTCTAGTTGGCAATCACAACAAGCAATCAGTTGAAATCCAAGTCGTCAAGAATGATTTTGAAACTCTTGGTGATTTCCTAAGAACACGGAATGTAGCAGAAACTGACATACAAGATCTCCATGCAGCATTAGATAAAGACGAGACTTCTCCCGATATTGCTAAAAAAGAATTTGGCCCTGCGGTTAAGGGATGGCTCAAGAATATGTTATCCAAAGCTGTTGATACGTCTTGGCAAATCGAAATCGGTATTGCAGGTTCATTTCTGGCTGATGCTCTTATGAAATATTATGGGTGGTAGAGCACTTAACATTTTAGTGCACCGGACGCTCGTAACCTTGCTCCGGTGACCAAATCGTTAGGCTACCGAATGTACTTGCCACTTGGAGGACGAATTGACATGGACGCGCCCTACTGGTATTACGTTGCCGATGCTGTGCAGAATTGGGTAACAACGACAGCCCTCCTCATAGGCGGTGTGTGGGCGGTGTACCGCTTCTGGCTGAGGCGCGAGAATCAGACTGCAATTGATCTTGACGTCAATTGCTACACTGAGCGTTACAGCGATCTTCACGTCGTGTTTGTGGAGGTCACCGTAGCTAATCGCGGCTCGGTGGCCGTAACGGCGAGCACAGAATCCCCAGCTTACGAAGACGATGTGGAGGTAGTTCGTTGTAGCGGTCACTTGCGACTCCGACCAATTAGATGTGTCCCCGCTGGTCAGGGGCAGATAGAGTGGTTCCCGACTGGCGGGGGACGCGCTCCCGTGGAAGGAGACATAGAGGCGGATCTCCTCTCCGAGTACGCAGTGGACGGTCGACCAATCTTCTGGATGGAACCTGGAGAGACATACAAGATCGGCGCGACGTTGATGTTGCTACCTGGGCAGTACATGGGTATGGTCACCTTCGTAGGAAACCGGGAGCCTGGCGAGTTCTGGCGCCAACTCTTTCTGCTCAATATGCCACCACGAAGCAAGGAAGCCGCCTAACAACAGCATGCATTAGGACGCGGGCTGCCCCCGCGCCGCTGATGCTGGCCGTTCTGTGCCTTCCTAAAAAAAGTATTGTATTCTCTGGCAAGTCGTTGTATATTTATTGTAGATACAATCTAAGCCATATTTCATTTAACAGGGGGACAATATGCAAACTAAAGTTCAAAAATGGGGTAATAGCCTTGCACTGCGAATACCCAAATCATTTGCATTGAATATGGATATCAAACAGAACGAATTTGTTGATCTATCCATTGGTGACGGTAAACTTATCATTACCCCGATTACTAAAAAAGAATACTCCCTCAAAGAGCTTTTGGCAGGTGTTTCTGAAGATAATTTGCATGGAGAATTTGATACTGGTATCCCAGTGGGGGAAGAGCTTTTGTAATATGAATAGTTATATTCCCGACAGAGGCGATATAGTGTGGATAAATATGAATCCACAAGCTGGACACGAGCAAGCAGGAAGACGTCCTGCAATTGTGCTTTCTCCCTTTGGCTACAACAAAAAAGTCGGTCTCGCTTTATTTTGCCCCATAACCAATCAAATCAAGGGCTATCCATTTGAAGTTGGTATTCCAGAAGGCATGAAAGTTACTGGCGTCATTTTGTCCGATCAAGTTAAAAGCCTTGATTGGAGAGTAAGACAAGTTGAATTTTTAGAGAAAATCCACGAGCCTGTTATTGTAGAGGCTTTGAAAAAATTGAATACTCTGCTACGCATAGCCCTATAGCGGTTAGAAATTGAAAAATATGAATTCCAAATTCCCCGAATTCCATGCTTTTACGTTAGAGTTCTCTATAAAATACTTTTGACATTTCACGCACTATCGTATACATTGTATTACAATTGAATCAGGAGGTGCTTCATGAGTACAGCCATATCCGTTAGGCTCCCTAAGGAGCTATCCGAGC
>JBAZOY010000100.1:0-6928 GCA_041648505.1 Syntrophales bacterium
GCGGTAGGTATCAATACGCAGGTCTTTCTCATCAATATCTATAACGATTTCATCATCGACTTCCGGATAAACAAAAACAGAGGCGAAGGAGGTATGTCTCCTGGCACCGGCATCAAAAGGAGATATCCGTACAAGACGATGGATACCTATTTCCGCCTTGGCATACCCATACGCGTAAGCCCCCTCCACAGTTAAGGAAACACTCTTTACACCGGCTTCCTCTCCCGGTTGATAATCAATAATGGTGGTAGAAAACCCTTTTATCTCAGTCCATCTTAAGTACATACGTAAAAGCATTGCTGCCCAGTCCTGCGCCTCTGTGCCGCCGGCGCCGGCATGAATGGATATGATGGCATTCATGTGGTCCTGTTCACTGCCCAGCATCATCCTGAGTTCTTCCTCTCTTAGAGATAAACTCAGTTTATCCAGATCATGGGCAATATCTTCTACTGTCTCTTCATCATTTTCTTCGCTGGCCAGTTCAAAAAGCATCTCCAAGTCATTCAAAGCATCATTATGTTTCTTCCAGTTAACGACTATAGATGACAACCTGGTTTTTTCTTTCAGTATTTCGCTGGCCTTTTCAGAATCACTCCAGAAGTCTCCCTTTAATGAACAAATCTCCATTTCTTTGATTTGAACTTCTTTTTGTGTAATGTCAAAGATAGTTCCCCAGGCATTCAACTTTTCTCTTCAAATTTGAGATGATTTCGGCTAATTCAAGCATGTTTTTGCTCCCTTCTTTCATCAGGACAGCAGCCCCTTCTATGCGATGAAGGTACGCCTCCTCATTAATGAAATTAAAAAGATTATCATAAGAGATATCAGGCAAGTATAGATAAAGACATCTCCGTATATAGTATAAAATGTCTTTTTGTCAATAAATTTAACCGTTCCGCGAAGGACGGATCTTTCAAACAATTCTGTTCGAGAAGTAAGGGTTCCTGTGGGATCAATAACAGCACTGATCCCCGTATTTGCAGCTCTGACAAGATATAAGCGGTTTTCCACTGCTCTGAGTGTCGTCATGGACAGGTGTTGAAAAGGCGCCGAGGTCCTGCCGAACCATGCATCATTAGTTATATTTACAAGCAGATCGGCCCCCATTTTTTTATACGTACGGCTCGCCTCAGGAAATATTCCCTCATAGCAGATCAGAACACCCAGTTTCTTAGTTTTCATGGATAGAGGATAAAACCGCTTACCTGCGCTAAAGTCTCCCACTCCTGCCACCAATTTGCCCATTAAGGGAAACAGTTTTTTCAATGGTACATACTCGCCGAAGGGTACCAGGTGAACCTTATCGTATTGTTGAAGCTTTCCTTCCGGGGATAGAAGAAATGCGCTGTTGGAAAAAGATATCTTATTTTCTTCTTTGTAGTAGCTGGGACTTCCGAAGAGTAGCCAGTCAGAGGATATCTTTGCTACCGCCTTTACTTTACCGTGTAAATCGTCTAAATCATGAAAATATAAGGGTACGGCAGTCTCCGGCCAAACAATTAATCCTGACCACGATGGCGGCATCTGAAGAGACAGAAATTTATAAACATCCAACGTTTCCTCCTGATATTGGGGACTCCACTTAATGCTCTGATCGATATTCCCCTGAATAACTGCAACATCCATTGTTTCCGCTTCCTGTAGAGCGTTCCGGATTTCTTTGATACGTAAGAGGCCATAAAAATAGCAGAACAAGACCAAGGTACATCCTAATGTAATTTTTAGCAGCAGGCGCTTTCCCGACTGCCGACCATTAAGCACCGATCGTCGATATGATAGCAAGTCACAAAAAACAACATTAATTAAAACGATTATAAAGCTAATGCCATAAATGCCGGTTATGTCAGCCAACTGAATTATGGGACCATATAAATATTGAGAGTAAGCCAAGTTTTCCCAAGGGAAACCGGTGAGCAGATGAGATTTGCCGTATTCAAGGCATGTCCATAAAAGAGGCGCCGCTATAATCTGTGGAATGCCTCGTTCTTTAAGATAGATGACCCCGGCGGCAAATAGGGCCATGTAAAGACTGAGGTAGGTTGACAGGAGGAGCATGGCGGAGATACCGGCATAATAGGGCAGGTAACCGTAGTTTACTACAACAAAAACAATCCAGTAAAATACACCGACATAGCATACAAGACCGGCGATGAAACCGAGGCTCAATCCATCCGAAAGATATTTCCCTTGTAGGGCATATAAAAGAGGAACCAAGGCAACCCAGGCAAAAATCCCGTTACCAAACTTGGGGAAAGAAAGGAAAAGTAGGATACCGGAGGCAATGGCTAAAATAAAAGAATTTTTATTAATTTTCTGCTCTTCGTTCAGTGTTCAACCTCTTAATTTTAACCTTTTTAATACTCCGTTCATCCGCTGCTTCGACAACCATTTCAAAATTATCTATATGGACAATTTCTCCTGCCACAGGAATTCTTTTGACGACAGAAAGGATTAATCCCCCAAGGGTCTCAAACTTTCCCTCTAAAAACATGGTGCCAAAGTAGTCTTCAATTTTTTCTATCTCCATTCTGCCATCAACAAGAGTGTAGCCGTTGGAAAGCTCCACAAAGCCACCCTCTTCCAGATCGTGTTCATCGTGGATTTCCCCTACGATTTCCTCTATTAAATCTTCCAGTGTAACAAGCCCGGATGTTCCTCCATACTCGTCAATTACAATTGCCATACGATACTTTTTTTGTTTCAACTCGTGAAGAAGGATATGAATATTCTTTGTTTCCGGTATGTAATAGGGGTTCCTGAGGCAGGAGATGATATCACCCTCTGTCACTTGGTTAGACCAGAATTTGATCAGGTCCTTCACGTTCAGTATACCCACAATATTGTCCACATTTTCACTGTAGACGGGCACCCTGGTATGGCCATATTTGATGGTCAAATCAAGGATTTCTTCAATCGGCGCATTGTTCCTGATGGCAACAATTTCTGTCCTTGGAATCATAACCTCTCTGACAATAGTATCCCTAAACTCAAGGATACTCAGGATCATTTTGCCTAAGTGAGAATCTATCAATCCATTTTCCTCGCCCGTGTCAACAATGGACTGGATTTCTCTCTCCAGCCGGGACTGATCTTTAGCGGGAAACATTTTCTCTTTTATTATTGATGTAATTTTTTTACTTAAAATATCGTTTCTCCTTTAAAATGCTTATTTTTTTCGAGCTATCCCCACAAGCAAGGAAAGAGAGACTTGTTTAAAGATATTAATTCGCATAGGGAACATAGTCTTCAGGGGTCTTATAAAAATTCTTTATGTATTGCGTAATTTCTTTCCTGATACCCTTGTTATCATCCAACTCCTGAGCTTTATGATATTGCCATAAGGCCTTTGTCCATGCCTCTTCACTTTTATGACCACCGGGTTTGAAAGTACCTGAGCGCATCGTCCAGTAGTTTCCTATATCGACATGTATATGCGGATTAATGGCCCAGTTCCCTGCAAGATAGGCGGCCCTCTCCATGCAAACATCCGCTGCAGGTAACCATTTACCCATGTAATCCGGTTGTTTCCAGAGGTAAGAATATTCCCAGCCGAGTCGGATATGATACTCAACATTAAAGGGGTTTAAGAAAATCGCTTTTTCAAGGGCATTGATAATCGGCTTATTGGTTTGAGAGTGTTTTTCGTTTGCCTCGCCATCGACAGATGTTCTCTGTTCCCTGATTTTCATCAACGCTATAGCCAGCTTATTGTAGTACTCCGCATTGCCTCCATCCCAGGCTATAGCTGTATAAATTTTCTCAACCGGTGGATGTTGGCTTAAATTAAGAGGCGAGGTTATGGCTGTGTGGCAATATGCTTCCGCTATACAGTGTCGAATTGTCCAAATAACACTCCAGAAAATCAGGGCGATAGATAAAAGCAGCACGGGTAGACCACCACGACGAAACGGCAGAACGTTATAGGCCAATCCTGAGGTTTTCCGATTATGCCTTTGCACATGTAAGGCACTTGTGCCTATGGCAACAATGGCAGTAAGTATGATAAAGTTTGCCGGTATGTGAAGGTTAAAATCAAAAAAGGAATGAATTGCCATGGCAAAGAGGGCGGCAATTGGTGCGACACCCAGGCAGACGGCAAAGGAAGATCTCCTCTCCAACCAGAGTAGTATAGTCATGAAAAGGTAATAGCCCATTGCCGTTACTAAGAGTAACAACCCCACAACACCCGTCTCGGCCAGAAATTGTGCCCAGTCGTTATGGGCATATTCAATAAAGTCCCTCTTATCTTCAGGCGCCTGATATTTAGGATAGGCGTACTGGAAGTTTCCAATCCCCACGCCTGTAACCCGGTAATCTGCAAAAAGATCCATTGTTTTTCGAGTGTACCTCGCCCGATATTCGAAGTCTTTGTCAATCAACTGGAAGCGTCCTAGAGTGTGATCGATACCGATATGGAGGGCGTAAACAGAGGTGAGAAAAAACAACAGAAGGATTATAATCCCCTTCCGGCGCTGATCCCTCCTGAATGAAAAAAATAACCCCATCAACAGTAATGCGCCGGCGGTAGAAATAATCCCACTCCTCGATGCTGAGAGAAGCAAGCCCAGGCTCATCAAGATTCCGGAAAAGATAATGAGAAATTTTCTAGTAAATATCTGCTCTCCGGAAAGATATTTCAGCAATTTCGCGTTGAAGGTGTTTTTGCAGCCTGAGCTTACCTTTTTTGATTTATCTGACAGTGCTCCCGCATAGGCCACTGCGAGAATGATACCCATTTCCATGAATCCTGCGAAGTGGTTCCGGTTGATGTATGTGCCGCTCACATCCCGTGGACCGGAAAGACTTTTGAACCACCAAATATGGTTGTTCCCTGAATAGGTTTGCATGATCCCGTAGATGGCGTCAAAGCAACCAGTGATGAGAACCAGTATAATTACTGCTTCTATGCGCTTGCGTGAATTCATCGTTTGAAACAAAATGAGGAATAACAGGCCGTAGACCACCCAACGAATCAGAGACATCCTTACGGGATAGATATAGGGTGCAAGTGAATGCCACTGTCCCCTGAAACCGGAAGGAACTAAGGTGCCAACAGCAGGCAGAGAGAGATCTCCGGTAATTTTCGCTTCCGGGGATAGCTTGACCAACAAGAAGTCGGGAAGTGGAATCAACTGAATAACGAGAAAAATTAGAAATATAAAATACAAGGGATTCATAGGGGTCTTTGG
Source organism: Syntrophales bacterium (assembly GCA_041648505.1). Lineage (GTDB taxonomy): Bacteria > Desulfobacterota > Syntrophia > Syntrophales > CG2-30-49-12 > JBAZOY01. The sequence goes on from JBAZOY010000100.1 coordinate 5,190, forward strand.
CACACGGAACTGATACGAACCAATCTTATTGAATAACCTTGCTTTTCCTCCTATTTCCAAATGGGCAAGGGGGGTATGTTCAGTAATAATATTACTTTTCAGAAGAAGTAGACCGGCCACCAGTATGGCAAGGAAAATGGAGGTATAGGCAAAGGTATGAACCGTCGCGAAAAAAAGAGGGCTCATGCCCAGAACAACTAAAGAGATTATAAAAGCTGTTTTTGCCATTTCTAATGATATTTCAACGGAAATGCCCTTACCTCTTTCATATGAGTAGAGAAAGGCCACAACTATGTGCTAAAGTGGGAGGAAGATAACTGCTGTTGCAAATTATATATCCCGGAGGGTATTGTGTTCACAGGGTTCCCACGTTACTTTTCACCGCTATTACTCTTATAAAGCCTCCAATAACGGGACCAGGAAAGAGGGCGACGTAACCCTGTATCCACCGCAGGTAGCCATTTTCATTTTTTATCTATATTGTATTTTTCTATGCTGCTCGGTTTGGATTTTAGTTTTGATTCTTGATTTCATTAACTCATTATCTTTTCAATATCATTTCTGTGATTTGGTTAGCGATCTTTATTATCTCTTAAACAATCTCTACCTTCAGCCCCAAATTTTCCAGAATTCCCTTGATATCCTCTACTTCCTCTTTTTTAAATGACCTGAGTTCCGTCAACTTGTATTCCATTCCCAACGCCTCATATTTTTTCATGCCTAATCTATGATAGGGCAGAAGATCGACCCTTTTTAGGGACAATTGTGACATAATATCACCCAAGGCATTTATATTCTCATGAGAACTATTAAAATCAGGCATTAAGGGTATTCTTACGATGACTTCCTTGCCTGTCTTAGCAATTTGTCTAAGATTATTGAGGATCAACTGATTATCCAGCCCTGTAAGTTCCTTGTGTCTGTCAGGGGACATATGTTTAACATCAAACAAGACAAGATCGACATAGTCCAGAACCTTTTTAAAAACTTCCCATTGAACACAGGCAGACGTGTCAAGACACGTATGAAAACCTTTCTTCTGGCAGCTCTTCAGGAGTCCCAAAAGAAAGGCAGGTTGATACGTGGGTTCACCGCCGGAGAAAGTAACTCCCCCTCCTGAATTCCTGTAAAAAAGACTGTCTTTCTCTACAACAGCTACAACCTCGTCTATTGTCATGAGACTTCCTGAAATAACCATGGCGCCCGACGGACAGGCATCCACACAAACACCGCATGCGTTGCATAGCTTTCTATCGATCACTATCTCTCCATTTGAACCCGGAATAATTGCGCCATTGGGGCACGCCTCTAAGCATTTATGGCATTTGGTACATTGTGTTTCAAAATGCAAAAGCTGGGGATGGAGTTCTTGTGATTCCGGGTTGCTGCACCAAAGGCAAGTTAACGGACAACCTTTAAGAAATACGGTAGTCCTGATACCCGGACCGTCCTGAATCGAATATCTCTGGATATTAAAAACCCATCCGCTTTTGCCATCTTTACTTTCAACCTGCTTCAAGATTAATCTCCTCTCCCGTACTGTTTTTTACTTGGCAGCTATTGGTAGTTTTTCCTTTACTCAAACTGTTATGCTTAAACCATTAAATTAGACCACTGCTGTCCCAACGTTAATTTTTGATATCGTCCTAACTTCATGAAATGTGGTCGTAATTTACCTAAAATGTCATTTATCGATTTGAAATTTTTTCTCCGGATGTGCCAGTCTCTTCCATCAATGA
>JBAZOY010000101.1:0-6860 GCA_041648505.1 Syntrophales bacterium
CTTAAAGGGCAGTTTGATAAACACCAGGGCGATTTCAAGTTTCTTGTGACCGGAAGCGCAAGGCTGGATGTATACAGGCGGGGCGGGGATTCGCTTATGGGAAGGTATTTTTACTATCGCCTCCGGCACATGCTGCCGAACCGCCTCCAGCACATTGAAAGTTCCAAGTGCATTCACTTCAAAGTCAAGCCTGGGATTGGCAATGGAAGTAGTCATAGCCACCTGACCGGCAAGGTGAAAAATTACGTCAGGGCTGAAATCTGCAATAATTTTTCCAACAGCAAAAGGATCACGGATATCACCGTGAATAAAATGGACATCCCCTTGCTTTTCCAACCAGTCAAGGTTTATCTCCGAACCCTGCTTGGACAGGTTGTCAAAAACCGCCAGTTCTTCACTGCGTCTTAAGGCTTCGGAAGCAAGATTGCTTCCCAAAAATCCACAACCACCGGTAATCAAATACTTCATGTCATCTTCCTTGCTTCAGTCTCAATCATCTTTTTCAAGCCTGTAATAAAATCGTATTTCGGCTTCCATCTAAACTCTAAAAGCTTCGAAATATCAGCTTCGGAGTGCATTGTCTCGTTTTCCTGGTACGGTTTCGCTCCAAAGGCAAGCTCAGTATCGGTGCCAGTCAATCTTTTTACGGTTTCTACAAATTCCCGAATGCTGACAGCTTTGCCGCTTCCAAGATCAAACTCCTGAAACTCAGTCCCTAATTGCCTGGCCTTTTTCATCAAGAGCTTGTAGGCATTAACCACATCATCAATATAGATAAAATCCCTTTTTTGTTCTCCCGGAGTCAACTCTATTTTGTCGATATTCTTGAAACAGCTTTGCACGATCCATGTTGTGAATTTGGAAGGAGCATCCCCCGGGCCATACATATGTTCCAGTTTGATATTTACAAATTGAATCTTTCCCTGGTTTGCAAATACCCTGCCCCAATCCTCAAACTGCCTTTTACTTAAAGCGTAATAGTTCAGGTATGCGTAAAGGATAGTCGCGGTATTAAGCAGACGCAAAGGAAAAGCAAGATTGGCCTCAAATACTTCGACCGCGGTTTCTCCCTGTCTGCCGTAATTTGTGGCAGTATGAACCACACAGTCAAACTGCCCGCATTCCTCAAATGGCCTTTCAAGCGGCACAAGATCGATATCAAAACTTTTAACCTTATCAAGATAGCCCTTTATGCGCCGTGTATCTGAAAAACTGCGCTTTAGAATGACAATTTCATGCCCGGCTTCGAGGAAAGCAGGAATCAGGTTGCTTCCCAAAAAGCCGGTTGCACCGGTAAGGAGGATTTTCATAGTTCACCACAGAGAGGCACTCTGATACAGTTATACCTCCTTACAGGGCAGGCAGAGAACGCAAAACTTTTTCTTTTTTTTGCTCTACTTGTCAAGGTTGTTGTTATTACATACATTTCCGTCAAACTCACGCTTATGGATCGGAACATAAATCTTTGGTTACCAAATCCTCCACTCTGCCCGCTTACTATTCCACAAGCTATTCAAGTGCTCTGTGTCCCTTATGGTATCCATACATGCCCAGAACCCCTCATGCTTGTACACCATTAATTCCCCTTTTTGGGATATTTGGTCCAATGGGCCTACTTCCAGATCGCAATCATCCCTATCTTCAAGGTAATCGAATATATTACGGTTGAAGACAAAGAATCCTCCGTTTACATAGTTTCCTGAATATTTGGACAAAACTAACAGGCATTCGCCAAACCCTGGGAGTAATCTTAGTTTGGCCAGAGTATGATTCTCAAAGATTAAACTTGTGCAAGGGGGCAAGCCTACGTTTGACTCATGTCCTATTTGGTTTGTTTAGTGAAAACTACCGCTTTATTCTTCTGACTCGAAACTTGTTGTTTTGAAATACACAAAAATGGTCCTTTATCCGATCTGAATGGTTCCTCAAAATATCACTTACAACTTTCAGCTTCTCTGAACCGGTGGCATCCTCTAATCTTAGCAATAATACCCCGCAATGTTTCATTGCAGAATGATACACTAACTCTCCGAAATCTTTGTCCATTGTAATAACCATACGACCCTCAGCAGTAGCCAGCCGAATGATTTCCTGATCTACCATCCGCAAGTCAATGGCTCTCACAGTTTTCGTATCATATCCTTGTTCCTGCAAATATTCTTCAACTTGCTTGCTAACGCCGACATCAACCAGGAATTTCAATTCGGAGGAACTCATGCTGTCATCTCAACAGGAAATACTTGTTCTTCATCCACCAAATGAGTTACATATGCAAATACTGCCTGGAAATCTTTTTTCTCAAGCTCTGGATATTCCTGGAGCAATTCATGTTCTGATACGCCACCTGCAAGAGCTCGTAAAATTTGCTCCACAGTGATTCTCATACCCCGAATAGTCGGCTTACCTAACATGACTCTGGAATCGACTGTTATTCTTGAAAGTAATTCCTCCGTGTTTAACATGATTTCACCCTCCTATCTGTTTATTTCTTTCCAAACGGTAGAGTGGAGAGTGGGCCACCCAGCCTACCCTACCAAATCTTCTAGTCCGCCTGCTTTTTATTCCACAACTCATTCAAATATTCGCCATCTCTTATAGTATCCATACAGGCCCAAAACTTGTCGTGCTTGTACACCATCAATTCCCCTTTTTGGGATATTTGATCCAATGGCCCCACTTCCAGATCACAATCATCTCTGTCTTCAAGATAATCAAACAGACCACGGTTAAAAACAAAAAAGCCGCCGTTTACATAGTTGCCCGCGTATTTGGGTTTTTCAGAGAAACGGGTAACTTGATCTTCCTGGATATTAAGCTCCCCGAATCTTAAGAACTTCGGGCGCACACCGGTGACCGTAGCTGTTTTGCCGTGGGATTGGTGGAATTTTAAAAGCTCTCCAATATCGATATCTGCAACACCATCCCCATAAGTTACCATAAATTGATCGGCATCGATATACTTTTCAATCCTCTTAAGCCTTGCCCCTTTTTGGGCGCTGTCTCCGGTGTTGCACAAGGTTATCTGCCAGTCATTCTCATCGTGGCTGTTATGAACCTTGATGCCGCTGTTAGATCCCAATGTAATTGTTACATCATTGTTCGTCACCTCGTAATGATAGAAATATTCTTTAATCAGTTCCCCGTTGTATCCCAAGCATAAGATAAATCTCTTAAACCCATAATGCGAATAAATCTTCATAATATGCCACAGGATAGGTCTATTACCAATGTAAACCATGGGCTTAGGCTTGAACTCAGTCTCTTCACGGAGTCGAGTCCCAAGACCCCCGCACAGTATTACTATTGGAATATTTTTAGTCATTTCGGTGCCCTCTTGTTTAAGCTTGGAATTCTTCAATTTGATTCACACATATTCTATATGGATCTTTCTTTTTATATTCTTTATACCAGTTAACGGTCTTTTCTATCGCTTTTTCCGTATCCCAGACGGGAAACCATTTCAAATCCAATTTTGCTTTGGATATATCCAGATTCAATAACTTTGCTTCGTGGGGCGCATTTTCATTAGACAAGTCTATCCAGCTACCATTTCCCCAATGGGCTACAACTTTATCTGCCACTTTACCAACCGGTATTATCGAATCATAACTGGGGCCAAAATTCCAGGCGCCACAAAACTTTTGCGGATCTTCGTACATTCTGGATGCCAGAAGTAAATATCCGCTCAGAGGTTCCAATACATGCTGCCAGGGTCGCGTAGCGTTGGGGTTGCGTATTTCAATGGGCTTGTTGCTTTCCAATGCCCTGATACAATCGGGAATGATTCTATCTTTTTGCCAATCGCCTCCCCCTATGACGTTACCGGCTCTTGCAGATGCAAGACTTTTTTTGTGAATTTTTAAAGCATCCGGATTAAAAAAAGACTTTCTATAGGCAGCTGTTACCAGTTCTGAACATCCTTTGCTGGAGCTGTAAGGGTCATACCCACCCATTGGATCATTTTCGCGATAGCCCCAGATCCATTCCTTGTTTTCATAACACTTATCACTTGTAACATTAATAATTACTCTGACTGAATCGGTTAAACGGCAACATTCGAGCATATTTACTGTTCCGCCAATGTTGATATCATAGGTTTCTTTTGGAGTTACATAGGATTCACGAACGATCGGCTGAGCTGCCAGGTGAAAGACAAATTCCGGATGGTATCCGTCAAATATTTTTTTCAATGCATGGAAATCTCTGACATCCCCAATTATATGACTGATTTTGTCTTTCAGTCCTGTGACAACGAAATTATCTCTTTCTGTGTAAGGTTCCAGGGCATATCCGACAACGTTAGCTCCCAATTCTTTCAGCCATATACAAAGCCAGGAACCCTTAAAGCCGGTATGTCCTGTCACCAGAACCGTTCTGTTTTTAAAAACATTATTGAACATTATAAACATGGGCTTAGCTCTTGGATGTTAGTTCGTAATTCTTGGCTCTTACTCTTATGTCGTAGCATTATTTGAGTAGGTTAATGAGACCATTTTGTCGATAACGCTCATTGTATATTCTATCTGTTCTTCGCCGATTCCAGGAAATGTTCCGAGAAAGAATGTATCATTCATAATACGGTCTGTGTTCTCAAGATTACCGATTGTACGATGTTTAATATTTTGGAAGGCGGGCTGACGCAGGAGATTTCCCCCGAAAAGATTTCTTGTTTCAATAAGGTTTTTATTCAGATAGTCGGTAATTTCAGTTCTGGTAAAGCCGGCCTTCTTCCTTACTGTAACAGGGAAGGCGAACCAGGCTGGATCGGAACCTTCTGTCGCCTCCGGCAGGATGAAGATGTCTTCATACTTTTTGAATCTGCTTATCCATGCTTCAAAATTTGTGCGCCGTGCCTGGCAAAATCCATCGAGCTTTTTGAGTTGTTCTACACCTATCGCTGCCTGAATATCTGTCATCTTGAGGTTGTATCCTATATGCGAATAGACATACTTGTGGTCATACCCATAAGGGAGGTCTCCGTATTGTCCGGAGAACCTTTGACCGCAGGTATTGTTTTCACCCGGGCTGCAGTAACAGTCACGACCCCAGTCTTTGAGTGAGCGCAGGATACGGAAAAGAGTTTTGTCGGATGTGACAACGGCGCCACCCTCTCCCAGCGTTATGTGATGGGCCGGATAGAAGGAATGTGTTGCCAGATGGCCAAAACTGCCGGTATAACGGAACTTGCGTGGTTGAGTGGTTGCGCCGTTTTGATACACACCTTCGTATTCTCCTGTCTTCACAACTTCTTTTAAAGTGTATCGGGAGCCAAGGGCATCGCAATTATCCTCAATAAGAAAAAGATTGTGTTTGTTTACAATTTTTGTAATTTCATCAAGGTTGAATGGATTGCCCAGGGTGTGTGCGATGAATAGCGCCTTCGTCTTCGGGCCGATTGCATCTTCTAGCTCGTTTGTCTTGATATTATAAGTCGGTATATCCACATCTACAAAAACCGGTATTAGACCGTTCTGGATAATTGGGGTTATTGTGGTTGGAAAACCCGTAGCAACGGTTACAACCTCATCGCCAGGTTTGTAACCGGCGGTCTCCCAGCAAATGAGATGTGAGAGCTGTCATTGCCAATAGATTTGCCGAGGAACCGGAGTTGACAAGGAAGGCATGTTTTACGCCGATCTTAGAGGCAAACTCAGTTTGAAACTGACGTGCAAAACGTCCTTCGGTCAGCCAGAAATCAAGTGATGCTTCTACTGCGGCCTGAATTTCTTTTTCGTCAAAGACCCGACCAGCATAGTGAACAGGTGTCTTACCGGGGATATAAGGCCGTTGTTTATGGGCAAAATCATAGTAGTTGCCCACAGAGTGTTTTTCATTGAATCGGAGTATTTTATCTGTCACTTCGGTTTTTAAAGCCCCCACTTTTTTACACTGGCTCTTGTCAATCCAGAAAGTTTTGTGTGTGCGCACGATACATTTTTGCTTAAGCGCTCCAGAAGCCAAATCCTCGTTGTCTATAATTATTGATGTCTCTTCGTGGCTATATTTCCCCACATGTTTGGTGATGAACGTCACCTGATAATCATTCAAAAATTCGCCTGTAATTAATCCAAATCTTACCTTACATCTGGATTTGTCAGTATATTCATATTTCACCAAAGCAAGGGCGCCAATATCAGACATCAAATATCTCCTCTGGAGTGGTATCATCATCATTGCACGCACTCATCATGCTCGTCTTGTTGAATTCTTCGTCAGTCCAGTCCTTTAGTCTGTATAGTGTGCCATCCTCGGCCACATATCCAAAATACTCCGACTCGTCGTGGTCTTGAGCAGACGATGCAGGTAGAACAATGATCTCAACCTGCTTGCCAAAACTGGGAGGGACCGGCACTTTGATAAACCCATCTTGATCCACGAACATGGTTTTTTTAAAGGCTTCCATGAAACCACTCCTTTTTTATTGCGTAAGTCTTTAATCTCTTTTGCATCTATAATCTCTATACTAATAAGCTTTCCATCTTTATCGAAATCAGCATAAACACCCGGTTTAATAGTCACGGTCTCTGCTGATTTTTTTTCTATCTCTACAAAATATATATACGGTTGTCAATGGGAATGAAATGTATACCATTTATGTGAATTGAAAAAGCTACCATAACAAAATGGAAGACGCTTGATTTGGGAGGGTGTTAACTGTTTCACCCCCTGTGGGTGAAAGATTTTTTATTTGATCAGGGCTGGCATGGGGCCGACACTTTATTGGTTATTTATCGAGTGACTGGCAGTAGTTGATTAGTATGTCAGCTACTTCGGGACGTGAAAACTCCTTCGGAGGTTTCTGCCCTGCACCAAGCATTTCGCGAACTTTGGTTCCGGAAAGAAGGACAAAGTCATCTTTG
>JBAZOY010000102.1:0-6672 GCA_041648505.1 Syntrophales bacterium
CCATCGTCCTCATCCTCGAAGGGATTCGTTAAGGTACAGAGTGACAGACGCCAGGCATTTTCTTGAATCTATCGGAGTGAAGCCATGAACGCCATGAAGTATAACGGATATGCTGCACGTATCGAGTATGACGCCCACGACCGGATATTTGTCGGTCATCTTGCCGGTGTACGTGACATTGTGGGGTTTCACGGGGAGTCTGTTGAGGAACTTGAAACCGCATTCCACGAGGCGGTTGACAATTATCTTGCCGCTTGCGCCAAACTTGGACAACAACCCAACAAACCGGTCTCCGGCAAGATATTGCTGCGAGTGCCGCCGGAAATTCATTCCGCAGCAATAATGGTGGCCGAAAGCGAGGGCAAAAGCCTCAACCAGTGGGCCGCTCATGTTTTGGCCGAGGCTGTGCACTGTAGTTGATAGTACTGCGGCCTTGACCTTTTCTTCTGATATAATTACTGCATTGGTGCCTGACCGAGACGAAATTGTTTCAACCTGAATTCACAATGGTTTTATGAAACCGGCGCTGTCCGCTTAAAAAAGCGGGCAGCGCTTTTTTTATGGCGGGAATGACGAAAGGAAAGCGGCCATGACAGGATTTTTCTGTGGAGACCATAAGAACTTCCACAGAGGAACAACATGAACGGCGACGTTATTTACGGAGGTTGTGAGTTCTACGCTCTTTGTAATCAACAGGATATTTTTAACATTTGGAAATCGATTCAGAAAAAGCCTTACGCCGTCAAATCGTTTATCCTTCCAGTCAAAGGTGGCCATGTATTTGACCTCGATCGGCACAGGATCAGCCACTGAACCGATGACAAAATCGACCTCTCTGTTGCTTTCTGCATAATAGCCGCAGGAAATATTATTCCTCTGCAATTCGAGGAAAACAGCATTTTCCGCCCTGTTTCCTTCATCGCCGTAGCCTGTCAGCAGCGTTTTGATGCCATTGTCCCAGAGGTAAATCTTTTTCTGTGAATAAACTCTTTCGGAATAGGATGTCGTCCACTTTTCGACAGGCTTCACGAGAAAAGCCATTTCAAGATAACCGACATATTCCTTGACCGTATCAACAGATAGACCCAGGATTTTAGATAATTTATTGAAACTGGTTCGTGATCCTGTGGAAGCGCCGATCAGCCTCAACAAGTCCTTCAGAATATAGGACTTCTTGATGGGATGAAGGCGGGCCAGGTCACGGGCAAGAATATCCTCCAGCAGATTGGCCATGTACTCCTGAGAAGGATTCAAAACCTGCTCCGGATACCCTCCGATGCTCAGATAATCATCCGCTAGTTGTTCATATTTATAATCCTCCGAGAGGGACGGCGGTTCTCCCCTGAAGCGGATAAACTCATGAAAGCTTAATGGAAATACAGTGCTGACGATTTGCCTGCCTGTCAGTTTCCCCGCCTGTCTCGCAATCAGCGACGACGTGGAACCGGTGCAGAATATCTTGAGCGGCTCCAGGTCATAGAGGGCTTTGAGTTCCGCCTCCCATTGAGGGCTTTCCTGAACTTCATCGAGGAACAGATACAATTTTCTGTCACGGTCATGCATAAACCGCTTCCGCATGTTCCTGACGTGTTCCGATAGCGGGATACCGGACAAAACAGGGTGATCCAGGGCAAGGTAGAAGATGTCCTTCTCAGAAACGGCTGTTTGCAGAAGGGTTTTGATAAACTGTTTCAGGAGGGTGGTCTTGCCGATGCGTCTGCTGCCGATAAAGACTTCAATCTGTTTCCGCGTGAGGTAAGTCGAAATTTTTTTGAGATAGGCATCGCGACTGATGCCGGCCTCGATTTCCTTTCCTTCCCACCAGGGATTCAAAGCATAATAAATAGCGTCCATGTGGATATTCATACATCAAATCGAAACTTTCGTCAAATAGTTTCGATTATAGTCGAAACTATGATAAATCAGACCGTTCGATTTGGCTTCCAGCAATATCTTTAGCGTGCTCCAGACTTTCAGGCCGGCCCGCCGGTCTTGGTCTTTTCGTGGATGGGGAGGTGTGGTGGCCCAGGGACAGAGCCCCTATTTTTAAGTGCTGCGGACGGAGTCATGTGTGAGCTAAAAAAAACACCATGACCTATTCCCCATGACCCGGGTTTTTGATGTTCTCGTAAAAAGCCGTCATTCCCGCGTAGGCGGAAATCCAGAGAGCATGGAGCTAATTGAAATAATCCGTCGCGGCGGATTTTCACGGAATGACAGCATAGGGGGTTTTCAGACTTTTTACTGGGTTATCAGTTTTTGGAGGATGTTTTTTTTAAGGTCGATGATGGTCTGACGGTAATGCATCGGTAAAAATCTCGCCAGATCGTTATACAGGTCTTTTTCCTTTGCAGCGACGATTATTTCCGTCAAGTCTTCCTGCCGGTAGTCCTTCCCGTACCATTTCATTTTTTCGCGGATGTAATCCTCTCTTAGGGGAATGCCCTTCGACAGCAGATACCAGAAGTCGAAATAATCTCGGCCTTTGCTGCGCGTCAGGATTGCCCTTGTTTTCTCAGCCAGAAGTTCTTCCGCATCGAGATGAACGACCAACGGATAGCTGACCAGCGGAAAGGGAGTTTCAATGAGAGAAACGGCTCTGGTGAGGGCTTTCTCCCGCTGCGAAAATTCCAGACGGATCGTTAAAGGACGCGATCCTTTGTATGCAAACTTCAGTTGGCCGTTGAATGAGTCGTGCTTGATCGTGAATTTTCCCTGCTCAAGAGAGGCCATTTCGGTTTTGAGATCGCGGGACGCAGCTTCTACCATCTGCCGGAGCTGATCCGAGCTTTGCAGGGTGCTGAAATCCAGGTCTTCGGAAAAACGGAAAGAACCACAGTGAAAGTGGATGGCCGTCCCGCCCTTGAAAAAGACATGCCGACTTTCCTTCAAGGCATAAAATGAGCGGAGAAACAGCAATTGCACATACTCCCTCATGATCGAGGCCTCATCTATCTTGAAATGCCTTGCCAGTTCGCCGATTTGTTCCGTTGTCATCATATTCCGATTTCCTTTAATTTATTAAGAAAAGGCAGGTAGTCGATTCTTTGACACATTTTATGAAAATCTCTTTTGTTGACGGGGGAATAATCCAACTCCTCGAATTCTATTCTCCGCAACCCCTTGGAGGCGATATAGATCATATCCAGAAGTGCTTTTTCCGGCGAAGCGATAACCGTCTGCCCCTCACGTCTGAAACCCCAGTATAATTTATGACTTATCTGGACATACTCAAATTCTTTTTCATCGATGAGCAGCTTCTTTGATTTTTTGGGATTGACGGAAGTAACGGAATAAGGAAATTGCGGGAGTACGCCATAGTAATTCAAGGCCGACTCCAGGGAAATGTACGAAGGCGTATATATGGCGTTGGCAATTTCAAAACTATCAGGGGGATTGAATGCAGAGAGATAAACACCTTTTTTAAGCCGCAGCAAAAACTTCTCGGCAACCAGTTTTTCCGCTATTTTATAAGACGTATTATCTTTTTCAATATCCAGCAATTTCCTGAGATCGGACAAAGAAACGATCTTCACGCCGGACTTCCTGATGATTTTAATGATATCCACGATGCGCATAGTTCTCATTTCCTGCACGATAATATACAGTATCTGAGAACGTTGTCAAGGAAATAGGTGTCATACCTTTGTGGTCATAATACCCGGGCAGGAATGGGAGACATCCATCAAAATATAAGTTAACGGGTGGGGATGACGGCGCTTAAGCAGGTAAACTGGATATATAAGCCGTCGTTCAAAAATAACCGTAACATTGAAATACCGTGACCGGCATAAGGAGCCGTAAGCCGTGACAGGCATAAGGAGCCATAACAAAATGGTCAGAAATGGAATTGTTATTTTGTAACGGCTCCTAACGAAATGGTCAGAAATGTAATAGTTATTTCGTAACGGCTCCTAAGAGCAAGGTGAAGCTGAACGTGAAATTTATCGGGGCGGTCGGCGGCGGTTTCCCCGCTGCGAGAGATGATGATGTATGCCCGGTATGACGACTCTTGCTACCAGTGCCATGAGCGAAACGTTGCCGACATCTTCAGAAAATGTCAAGAATTAAGAATACTGTTCCCAGAATTCCTCTATTCTATTTTTGGAGAGTTTCCAGGCCCTTTTCCCATTCCGTCTCCATTCTGGCGGCAGTGTCGCAGAAGGCCGGGTGTTCGTCGGCGTAACGCCTGACATCTCCCCGGGTCTCCATCACGGCGACCGTCACGGCATCAAAGATCCACCCGATCTTTCTTTGAGACAGTCCGCAGTGCGAAACTCCGAAGGCGCGCAACGCCGCTCCGCTCCACCACTTCTTTGATCCGCCGAGGGAAAGAGCCGGAATGTCCCGGGGGATGTAAGCCGTTGTCGTTACGACGTCGTAGATCGGCGCCAGCCGGATATCGTTGCCCATCGGATCATCGTAAATGATGCCGTAGTTTTTCAGGTGCCCATCCCCGTTTCTGAGCGCGACGGAAAGAAGGAGGGATTGGAAAAAGATTTTCCTGGCCACCCCCCGGTGCTGCGGGGAAACGTAGCTGTTGATGGATTTGACGACCCGTTCGCAGGTGCTGTCGTATTTGCCGTCCGCACCTGTTCCCTGCAGGACGCACATGTCTTCGAAGCCCAGATTCCTGCCCTCTTCGGTTAAGTCGAACCGCTTCATGACAAAAAGACGTCCGTCTTCGGAAAGGTAAAATTCCGGCGTGGGCAGCCCGGATCGCTTGACCGCGGTCATGCAGAAGTATTCGTTGGCCGCAAGATACGGATAGTCGCCGCCCCAGGATTTGACGATATACGACGACGACCTGAGCGTTGCCCGCTCGCGGGCGTCGATCATCACCTTGGGCTGTACGCCGGAGATGCCGGATTGCAGAAGATAGCGGCCCATGAGGTCGTGGAACAGTTCTTCCGTGTCCGGGTATTTCAGGATGTCGTCCAGCGCTTCGGGCGTCGCGGCGGGTTGAGGCGGTTTTTGGTCGGCGGACGTGAAACGGTTGCGACCGGTCTGATAACCTCCCAGGATTTGCAGGAGCGACAGATCGTCCGTTCTGGCAATCTTGGCGATGGCCTGACGGATGGCGATGAGCATGGCGCCCTCCGGGAGGTTCATCTGAAAAATCGGATGCAGCGCCCGGTCTGTCCAACTTTGCAGGCGTACGGGCATGGTCAGGGAAACGGCCGGGGAGGCGGCGAGATCCGGGTGATAGGCGAAGACGTAGGGATCGGGGCCCTCGAGGTTTCCTGCGGGGGTGTTTTCGATCCAGACCCTGAGCTTGTATGGGGGGGGCGGCTTTTGCATTTCAGCGTTTCCCTTCCTGCCGCAATTCTTCCAGCGTCGGCGGAGCGCCCTGGGGCCGTGTGGTCAACTCAAGCCCGAGATAATCGAGCACCCTGATGATTTTTCGGATGCCGATATCCGTGACAGACCCGTTTTCGATCTGGCTCAACGTGGAACGTCCAATTCCGGTTGCGTTTGCCAGCGCGGATTGTGTCATCTTTTGTCGCCTTCTCGCTTCCCGGATGGCGCTGCCGAGGAAAAAGAGCATTCCTTTCTGACCTCACTGTTTCATATATTAAACATTAGTGATGTTCGTACTCATAATGTCTCATATGCAAAACAAAGTCAACCAAAAAAAAGGTTGATTTTAAGATCATCGGTGTATATACTAAAAATATATATGATATTTAGAGGTGATAAAATGGAAACAGCAAAATTATTTCAGAATGGCAGTTCTCAAGCAGTAAGGCTGCCCAAGGAATTCAGAATTCCTGGAAATGAGGTAAAAATATTCAAAAAAGGCAACCAGGTTATACTGGAACCCATAGAAACGACATGGGACCCGTTGTTTGAATCGCTCAGTGAATTTCCGGAAGATTTTATGAAAGACGGTCGTAATCAACCCAGTATGCAGAAAAGAGAATCTTTCTGATGCGCTATCTGCTTGATACCAATATTTGCATATACTGATCTGGTCAAGTAAAAACGGACACCTGGTTAAGCTGCTTTTGCCAATGTAAAACTCTTTTCAAAATCATTAGGATTCTTGTATCCCAAGTAAGAATGCAGACGATTACTGTTATAAAACATCTCGATGTATCGGATCACATCGCTTCTTGCATCGCTCCTGGTACGATAAAGGATCTCGGCGGTCCATTCGGTTTTCAAACCGTGAAAGAAACTCTCCGCAACAGCATTATCCCAGCAATCACCTTTTCGACTCATGCTGCAGATCATGCCATAGGTATCCAGAAGATTCCGGTAATCACTGCCGGCATATTGGCTGCCGCAGTCAGAGTGATGAATCAATCCCTTTCCCGGTTTCCGTCGCCAATAAGCCATCGTAAGAGCTTCTGTGGCAAGCGATGCTTTCATACAGCTGCTCATGGCCCAACCGACAACTTTCCTCGAATACAGGGCGATTACCACAGCCAGATACAGCCATCCTTCCATAGTCCACAGATAGGAAATGTCACTGCACCACACGGCGTCAGGTCGATCCACCTGAAAATTCCGATTCAAAAGATTAGGAGCAACCGGCAGGTTATGTCTGCTGTCCGTAGTTATTTTAAACTTCTTGCGATGCTTTACAGATACACCGGCTTTTTTCATCAGGCTGCGGGCACGATACCGGCCCACATCATGCCCCTGAGAACGGAGTCTTTCGGACGT
>JBAZOY010000103.1:0-6666 GCA_041648505.1 Syntrophales bacterium
TCGTCAATTCTGATCATTCTCTTAATATTTCTTCGTTTCCCTAACATAAAAGAGAAATGGGTGTCCAGTAAAAAATATAGATCACACCCTGCCCGAGGCTTGATTAAATTACTCGATCCGAAATGCAGCAGGTAAATTTTTGCTTATTGGGCGGAAAATCGGTATAATAAGTTTGTGGGAATTAAGGGAATCACTCTTGTTTATCCTTACTTTGAATCAAATGACATTCGCCGGATACTCCAAATACGCTGCGTGGCTGGCTGAGGGTTGTGGCAGGTGAATATTCTTATCGTAAAACTAAGCGCTATTGGAGATGTCGTCCATACTTTACCATCACTTTCTGCGCTGCGTAAACTTTACCCTGCAGCCGACATTACCTGGGTTATTGAGGAAGCTGCTTCAGACCTGATCAAAGATCACCTGTATTTGGATAGAGTGATCGTCTCTTACCGAAAGCAGTGGCTTATGGACCTTAAAAAAGGCCACATAGGCAAAACCATTAAAGGTATACGATCCTTCATCAAGAAGATAAGAGAGCGTTCCTATGATCTGGTAATTGATTTTCATGGACTTCTGAAAAGTGCTGTTGTTGTTCTTATCAGTGGCGGGAGAATAAAATTGGGTTACGACAGCATGCAGGAGTTTAGCGGTCTGTTTCTTAACAGGAAGATCCCCGAAGATATGGGAAAACATGCCGTTCTCCGCTACCTCGATTTTCCCCGTTACCTGGGAGCAAATATCGGGGAGGCCGAGTTCTTGGTTCCAATCCAGCAGGAAAACAGGGAGAAAGTCGAAAAACTATTAGAAGCTAATCATATTGACAGCAGCGATGGCTTTGTGGTAGTGAATCCCATAGCTTTTTGGGAAACAAAGCTTTGGGAAGATGAGAAATTTGCCCTGTTATGCGATCGGATTACTGAAGAATTAAAGGCCAGAGTTATCTTTACGGGGAGTGATTTTGAGAGGCTACGTCGGATTCAATCCCTGATGGTCTCTTCTTCTCTCAATCTGGGAGGCAAGACAACTCTCCGGGATCTTGCTTATCTATACCAGATATCTACGCTTCTCGTCACTACCGACTCAGGTCCTATGCACCTCGCAGCGGCTGTAGGAACACCGGTTGTTGCCCTTTTCGGACCTACCGATCCTTTGCGGACAGGGCCCTGTGGAGGAGGACATACGGTGATCAGAAAAGAACTTGTGTGCAGTCCATGTTTTTTAAAAAAGTGCGCCGCGAAAAAATGCATGCATGAAATCACTGTGGATGATGTATTTCATGTTGTAGAGGAAAAATTTTCTGCTTATAAAAAAAGGAGAAGGTAAATTGAAGCTACGTTATTATTTTATCCCCTCTCTTCTCGTCTCACTATTTATCTTGTTTCATGGCTTGGCCTATGGAGTCGAAGAACCATCCGATAAGACAACTATTAAAAACAACTTATTAACCGAATCAGCTTTCATCACTGGTTTTGGAGTTAGCCAAATTGAGGAAGGCCACTATCAGCCGATTTTGCTGATCTGGCATCTCGGTATAGACTTGAAAAAATATTTCCCCATAATGAGAAATTTACGGGGAGATTTCTTAGCTTATATTGAGCCCCAGTTTAATCCCGCCATCAACTCCGAGATGAACTTCGAGTTCGGCGTTGATCTGGGTGTTAAGTATATTACACCCCCTCTAATAAAGGACAAGTTATCCGCCTATATATTGGCAGGTACCGGGCCACATTACATCTCTGTAGTTACAAGAGATCAAGCCAATGGTCTTATCTTTTCCAATACCATTGGGGCCGGCCTCTATCTCTTCCTCACAGAAAATTCGGCTATAAATTTCGGATACCGTCTGCGGCATATCTCAAATGCGGGACTTACAGAGCCAAACTCGGGTATCAATACCCATTTTGGCATCATCGGTTGCTCGGTATTTTTCTGATGAACACTCCCGTCAGGGGAGGAAAAATCAGGGGAAAAAGGAAGGTGAAAATGGCTATCAGTAAAGAGTTGCTTGATATTTTAGCATGTCCCAAATGCAAGGGGGGCATCTACCTGAATAAAACAAAGGGCGGTTTAATCTGTAACCAATGCAAACTTTTATATGAGATCAAAGATGATATCCCTATCATGCTGATCGAAGAGGCAAAAAATATAGGATGATCTCGCATTAATTGTCCCTTAGAACAAACTTTACCGGAACATTTACCCATACGACGACCGGTGTATTCTTCCTTCTTGCCGGCTCAAATTTCCATTTCTTTACTGCCTGAAGAGCAGATTTATCCAAGACAGCATACCCTGATGATTTCTTTAACCTTACCTGACCCGCTCTGCCATCTGATAGTACCTCTGCCGAAAGCAGGACCATCCCCTCATATCCATTCCTGCGGGCTATCATAGGGTAAACAGGGGGAGCATTTTCACCGTACCGAGGAGCAGCCGTTATATCTACTGCCGTTTCCGGTACCCTTCCCGTGTGTTCGGACATATTTGTTTTACTGTTAGGTGAACCGATCGGTTTCCTTTCCTCCTTCTCCAGAGATGTTGAATCCGTTACAGCAGATGAAATGACAGAGCCAACTTCAACTATGGGAACAGGTTCCACTTTCTTTACCTCAACAGATTTCTTTTTCTTGCTTGATATATCCGGTTCTACTATCTTCTTCTCTTCCTCAACGAATACCCGTTTCTTCTTATTTACAACAGGTAAAACTTGTGGTTTCTCTGCTTCTGCCATCCTGGTCCGGACCATTATCTCAAGGGGGCGTTGATTTTCTGCCTGCAAATAACCGAGGGGCGATGAAATAGATACACGGCAAAGCGCAATACCAAGATGAATAATCAGCGCTGCAAGGGCTGCAAAGAACAGGTCTCTTTTAAACATTACTTTTCCCATTTTGTCTCCAGAGAGAGACTGACAATGCCGGATATTCTGACCAGATCCATGACCGAGACAACCTTCTCATAGGAGGCCCTTTTATCCCCACTGATAATAACCTTGACTTCTTTCGACTTATTACGAAGAGAGACTAACCGTGAAAGAAGTTCCGCCTCTGTCACCTCCTTCCTCTCAAGAAATATATTTCCGTCTGAAGAAATGCTTATACCGATGACATCTTTTTTATCAACAGAAGAGGTTGAAGCCTTAGGCAGATCGACCGGTATTCCCCTGTGAATGGTCATAGAAAGAATCGAAAATATAAAAGTGGCTAAAAGGAGAAACATAACATCTATTAACGGTATCAGCTCAACCCTTGACTTGCCGAAGTATCGTTTTGCAATTTTCATTTTTTTACATTTCCCCCATTTTTCTTCTTTTCGAAGATTATCTCCAGGGTGGTACCGTACTTTTCCATCTCCAGTGCAGCTTTTTCGATTTTTGATAAAAAATAGTTATAACATATGAGGCTCGGAATAGCGATGATCAGACCAAAAGCCGTGGTAATGAGAGCCTGGGCAATACCTGCAGTAATCATCTCGGGATGCTCTACACCCACAACACCCAGCATATTAAATGAGTAGATTATCCCTGTTACCGTTCCTAAGATTCCAAGAAGTGGAGAAAGGGTGACCATTGTATCCAGAACAGGCAGGTAGCGCTTCATCCGTGCAATCTCTTCATCAGCGCTCATCTGAAGGGCATCTCTCAGAGAAAAATCACGGTGAACCACTCCACATACGATGACCCTGATGACAAAATCAGAGCTATCCCCAACGATGTTTTTTGCTTCTCCATACTGTTCTTTTTCTATCAGAGACATCAACTCATCTAACAGTCTTCTGTTGCGCTTTTTCTGCACTCTTACCCAGAATATCGTACGTTCGATGATTGTCGTAAGGGATGTGAGGGAACAAAGAAGAAGGGGATACATGACCGGTCCCCCCTGGAAAAAATAGTCTAACATAATGTTTCTCTTCTCCTTATTAATTATTACACGCGGCATAACTTAACAGATCGAACCGCCCCTTAATATTTATTATACGAAATTTGATCTTAACGCACTTCTTTTTTTAGTTGAACTCTCCCAAGAAAAAGTGCTATTATTCCAAATTATAATTTTTGTACCTTAAAATAGGTAACTGCCTAGTATATATCTCATTGTGAGAGGGTTCCCGATGAATTTCGGAGGAATCGATTCATCATTTTCTTCTTTTGAAAAAGCTCATTTTGTTGTCGTTCCCGTTCCTTATGACCTTACCTCAACCTACCAGCCGGGGTCAAGAAATGGCCCCCTGGCTATTTTAAGTGCCTCACAACATATGGAGCTGTACGATGAGGAACTGGATAAAGAAACCTATCTCGCCGGTATCCATACCATTTCTCCACTCGAAGTCGATGCCCGGGGACCAGCGAAGATGGTAGAAACTATAAACCAAAAAATACTCGAAACCATCTCATTTGGTAAAACTACGGTTACCTTGGGGGGCGAACATAGCGTCTCATTAGGAGCCATTTGGGCAATGAAAGAGAAATACCCTGAAATATCAGTGCTTCAACTGGATGCCCATGCCGATATGAGAGACTCCTATCAGGGCAGTCCCTATAGTCATGCCTGTCTAGGCCGTCGAGTATCGGAGTCGTGCCCCCTTGTTCAGGCGGGGATAAGGAGCATGAGCGCGGAAGAGGCTTCTTTTATAAAAGAAAACAAAGTGAAAACATTTTCCGCAGATTTTATACTTAAAGAAAATCTCTGGTGGGAGGCGATTTGCGAAAATCTGCAAGGTGATGTGTATATAACGATTGATCTGGATGTCCTTGATCCTTCCATCATGCCTTCGACCGGCACACCGGAGCCTGGCGGTATTTACTGGAATGATATTTTACGTCTGGTTAGGGAAACAGCTAAACGTTCCCGGATACGGGGGTTTGATATCGTTGAACTTGCACCTATTGCCGGAATGGTTGCTCCTGATTTTTTAGCGGCAAAGCTGATCTATCGGATTATGGGTTATCTGCTGGCAAATCAGGTGTGCATGGTATAATGTGGGAGTAACGATCATTTAGAGCTTAAATGTTGCAAAAATATCATTTTCAGCATAATTTTTTAAAGTATCAATGTACAGACATTTAAATGACATGAATCTGGGAGGATAGTAAAATTGAGCAGCAACGTTCCTAAGAAGATATTTTTTACCAAGGGTGTGGGTACTCACAAGGAAGAACTACATTCCTTTGAGCTGGCCCTCCGTGATGCCGGTATAGAAAAATGCAACCTAGTTCAGGTTTCAAGCATTCTGCCACCTGGTTGCAAAGTAGTTTCCAGGACGCAGGGTTTAAAAGAGCTAAAACCCGGTGCGTTATCTTATTGTGTAATGAGTCGCTGCTGCAGTAATGAACCGAGGAGATTACTCGTAGCATCAGTAGGTTGTGCCATACCTGCCGACAAAAATACCTATGGCTACATTAGTGAACATCACACTTTTGGTCAAACAGAAAAACAGGCCGGGGATTATGCGGAAGATCTTGCCGCGGCAATGCTGGCCTCAACTCTCGGTATTGATTTCAATATTGACGAAAGCTGGGATGAGAAAAAAGAAATCTTTAAGATCAGCGGCAAAATTGTCAGCACCCGTAATATCACCCAATCCAGTATAGTGAAGCATCAGGGATATGCGACCGTTCTGGCCGTTGCAATGTTCATTTTCTAGAAACGTTATCTTGACGTATCACATTAACTTATTGTGAAAGTTGTATATTATCCGGAAAGATAAATTATCGAAAAGTTTCTACTGTGTTCTCGGTGTCCGGATGTGGTCTGGCAGGAATAGAGAGTACATCTTCTCTGTTCTCCTTACACGCATATTACACGCCCGGAAGTTCT
Organism: Syntrophales bacterium; assembly: GCA_041648505.1. Taxonomy (GTDB): domain Bacteria; phylum Desulfobacterota; class Syntrophia; order Syntrophales; family CG2-30-49-12; genus JBAZOY01. The sequence goes on from JBAZOY010000103.1 coordinate 5,817, forward strand.
AAGGAAAATTAGTCAGGGCACAAAAGAAAAGCTTGTTCTAGCAGCAAAATTTGGAACAGATCCCCCCCCAGCACAATGATCCTGCCTTTTTCCTTTCATCTTTCCAAAACTCTTTACAGTAAGGAAACTTTTTTTACTCCCTTATAAAAGATTTTGTCCTCGAGTAAATTTGCTTGCCTCAATAACTACTATTAAGTAAAAAAATTATGAGGAGTAAAGGAAAATGACCCATCCAAAATTAGTCGAAACAATGAGTAAAACGGATTTCTATCCCCACATGCCGGAGAGTGTAGAACTAGTCCAGACACATATTTCGTACATATTTATTGCGGGGGATTATGTATACAAGGTCAAGAAGGCCGTTGATTTCGGTTTTCTTGATTTTACCGATCTCGAAAAGAGGAAGCACTACTGTTATGAGGAACTGAAGTTAAACCGGAGGCTGGCCCCGGAGACGTATCTTGAGGTTGTCGAGATCAGCGAGGATACAAGGAGTAATATCATCTTAACAAAGGGGGAACACGTTGTTGAATATGCCGTCAAGATGAGAAAACTTCCCCGGGAAAGAATGCTGAAAAAACTGCTTGCCGCGGGAGAAGTTGATATCTCCGTCATGGAAGCCATCGCCGGAAAGCTGGCAGACTTTCACAGGGAGGCAGCAACGGGAAACGGTATTGACCTTATCGGAGGGATAGAAACGATTCGCCGTAATCATGACGAAAATTTTGCCCAGACAAAGTCATATCTTGATATAACTATCCCCGAATATAAATACCGATTTATCAAATCCTACATTTATGACTTTATTGACAAAAGGGAGACTCTCTTCAGGAAAAGGGTCACGGACCAT
>JBAZOY010000104.1:0-6419 GCA_041648505.1 Syntrophales bacterium
CGATTGTTTTTGCGGTTCCGCTCAAGGTGTGCACGCCTGTTCCGGCGTTAAATGCGCCGTTGATCAAAAGATTTCCGGGCAAGGTCAAGGATGCGTTGTCCGCGGTATTATTCCATGTTGCGCCGGAGTTGACGGTAACATCGCCGTTAAAGGCTTTTGCGCCGGTGGCGGAAGATATGGTCAGGGTGCCGCTCGTCCCTGCGCCAACGGTGGTTGTGCCCGTCACGGTCAAGGCATAACCGGCGGCGGTGAAGGTGGTGCCATCTCCGATGGTGAGATTTCCGCCGATGGTCAGAATGCCTGCCGTGATTGCGCTCGCCGTGCCGCCCACTATCAGGTTATTGAAATTGGATGCGCTCATCTGTGGGGCAGCGCCGGTAAAGGTCACCGTGCCGGTGGCGGTAAACGTACCCGACTTCACCCAGGCAGATGCTCCTGTGCCGGTGACCGTTATGGTATTGCCGTTATCTGCCAGCGTGCCGGCGGTCTGGTTGAAGGTGCCGATTGAAATTGGAGTGGAAGCGGTCAAAGTGGTTGAACCGCTGGAGCCGTAATTGAAAGCGCCGGTGACCGTGAAGGCAGCGTTGCCGGTCATCGTGGCTGAGTCGGAGATGGTCAAATCGCCGCCGATGGTGGTGACGCCGGTCATGGTCTTGGCTCCGCTGTTACTCAGGGTGAGATGATAATAGCTAACCGCTTTAACGGTTTGAGTACCGGCAAAACCATAATTCACGGTATTTCCGCTCGCTGTTGCCGTGAGAGTAGTAATGCCGACACTGCCGGTAAAGTTGAGGTTAAGAGTACCGGTGCCGGCGTTGGTCAGAGTGCCGCCAGTTCCCGCCAGTGCGGTGGCAACCGTGAGCGTATCATTATTGGTAAGAGTGACTCCCGTGACTGTTACGCTTGGAATGGAAAAGGTACCGGTAAGCGCCTGCGAGTTGGTATCGAAGGTATGCACGCCGGACCCGGCGGTGAAAGTGCCGCTGTTAGTGATCCCGCCGCGGAAGGTGGGTGTAATTGCTGCGCTTTCAGTCCAGTTTGCGCCGGCATTTATTGTTACCAAACCTGTAAAGGTCTTATTGGGGTTTGTTGCTGAAGAAAAAGCCAGCGTACCTGATGCTCCATCACCGACGGTGGTAGTGCCGGTAACGCTCAGTGTAAATGCCCCTGTAGTCAAGGTAGTGCCGTCGCCGATGGCCAGATTGCCGCTGACGGCCAAAGCGGCCGCTGTGGTCGCGGTTGCTGTTCCGCTCAGGGTCAGGTTGCCGGCAACTGTTGTGATAGCCCCAAAGGTCTCGGCTCCACCGCTCAAAGTTAGGTGGTGATAGGCAGTCACTTTTAGCGTTTGTCCGGTTCCAGTGTAATTGACGGTATTGCCCACAGCGGTTGCAGTTAGGGTTGGTGTAATAGATGTACCACCGAAGTTTAAGGTACCTGTCGCGCTATTGGTCAGTGTGCCTGCTCCTGCAAGCGTTGTAGATATTGTAAGCGTGCCATTGTTTGTTAATACGATGGCCGTCGAAGCACTGGGGATCGACAACGTGCCATTAAGCGCTTGTGCATTCGTAGTAAAAGTCTGGCTACCTGTCCCGCAAGTAAAAGTACCGCCGTTGTTGGTAAGGCCACCTCTGAAGTTAATGTCTGAGTTCCCTGAGTTGTTCCAGATACCGCCAGAATTAATCGTTACCAAGCCGGTATAAATCTTGGTGCCGGTTGCCGAGGAGTGGGTAAGAGTTCCAGTTACAGAGGTTGTGCCGGTTACGGTGATCCCATTCGCTCCTATATCAAGGGTGCCTGAACTTATATTGAGATTAGCGCCAACAGTAATAGTGCCTGCCAATGTGGCTGTGCTGCCGACGCTGATGGTCAGGTTGTTGAAATTGGATGCGCCTATCTGCGGGGCAGCGCCGGTGAAGGTCGCCGTGCCGGTGGCGGTAAACGTACCCGATTTCACCCAGGTAGATGCCCCCGTGCCGGTGACCGTGATGGTATTGCCGTTATCTGCCAGCGTGCCGGCGGTCTGGTTGAAGGCGCCGATTGAGATTGGAGCGGAAGCGGTCAAAGTGGTTGAGCCGCTGGAGCCGTAATTGAAAGCGTCGGTGACCGTGAAGCCGGCATTGCCCGTCATGGTGGCCGAACCGGAGACGGTCAAATCCCCGCCGATGGCGGTGACGCCGGTCATGGTCTTTGCTCCGCTGTTACTTAATGTAAGATGATAATAGCTAACCGCTTTAACGGTTTGAGTACCGGCAAAACCATAATTTACAGTATTCCCGACCGCCGTTGCCGTGAGAGTAGTAATGCCGACACTGCCGGTAAAGTTGAGGTTAAGGGTACCGGTGCTGGCGTTGGTCAATCCGCCCGTCCCTGCCAGCGCGGTGGCAACCGTGAGCGTACCATTGTTTGTGAGGGTGACACCGGTGACCGTTACTCTCGGAATGGAGAACGTTCCGGTGAGCGCCTGCGAGTTGGTATCGAAGGTATGCACGCCGGATCCGGCGGTGAAGGTGCCGCTGCTGGTGATCCCGCCGCGGAAGGTGGGTGTAATTGCTGCGTTTTCGGTCCAGCTTGCACCGGCATTTATTGTTACCAAACCTGTAAAGGTCTTATTGGGGTTTGTTGCTGAAGAAAAAGCCAGCGTACCTGATACTCCATCACCAACGGTGGTAGTGCCGGTAACGCTCAGTGTAAATGCCCCTGTAGTCAAGGTAGTGCCGTCGCCGATGGCCAGATTGCCGCTGACGGCCAAAGCGGCCGCTGTGGTCGCGGTTGCTGTTCCGCTCAGCGTCAGGTCGCCGTTGATGGTTGTGATAGCCCCAAAGGTCTCGGCTCCGCCGCTTAAGGTGAGGTGATGATAGGCAGTCACTTTTAGAGTTTGGCCGGTGCCGGTGTAATTGACCGTGTTGCCGGTGGCGGTTGCCGTCAGAGTAATTGTAGGTACAGGAGTGGCGCTGATGTTAAGCGTACTTGTGGCGGTAGCGTTATTAAGACTGGTAATTGTACCCGAACTGGCAAGATTAATTATGCCGTCGGCGTTATTGGTAATGCCGGTAATTGCACCTGACCCATTGAGATTAATTGTGCCGGTGTTGGTAAAATTGGCAAGCGCGGTGGTAGTTGTGCCCGTGCCGCTACGGTTAATAATCCCAGCATTAGCAAGGGTGGTAATTGAACAAGTGCCGCTGAGGTTAAGTATTCCGGTAGCACTGTTGGTCAAGCCGCCGGTTCCTATCAAAGCGGTGGCAACGGTAAATCCGCCGGAGGCGATGTTGTTCGTCAGGGTAACGCCGGTCACGGTTACGCTGTTGATGGTGAAAGCGCTGCCGCTGATAGCCTGAGCATTCGTGTTAAAAGTATAAATGCCGGTGCCGGAGGTGAAGGTCGAACCGTTGAAGGTGATTCCACCGCGGAAGGTGATGGGTGAGTTGATGGCGTTGTTCCAACTGCCTCCGGACTCGATGGTAACCAGGCCCACAAAGGTCTTTGTGCCGGTGGCGGCGGTAGTAAAGCTAAGGGTTCCGCTGATACTGCTGGTCGAACCGATGGTGATGGTGACGCGCCGGATATCGGCGGTGGTGCTGACGGGCACCGTGAGTGTGCCGGCGACGTTAAGAATGCCGGTAGCCGTGCCGGTGATTATCCCGCCGCTTATGATGAGATTATTGCTGAACGAAACCGTCGCTATGGCAGTAAAATTCAGAGTGCCACCGCTGTTGATGGTGACATCGCCGGTAAAGGTTTTGGTTCCGGTGTTAGCAAGAGTCAATGTTCCGGTAACAGACGTAGTGCCTGTAACTGAGAGGGTCCAAGTATTAGTTGCACCAGTGGCAAAAGTCGTTCCGCTTCCGACATCGAGATTGCCTGAAATGGCTACAATACCTGCAGTAGTCTTCGTACCGCTGCCGCTTGTTGTCAGATTATTGTAGGTGGTTGTCTTCACCGTCTGGGCAGCACCAGTGTAGTTTACCGTGTTGCCGGCGGCGTTAGCCGTGAGGGTGGTGATTGTAGAAGTGCCGGTGATATTGAGGATGGCATTGGCTGCTTGCGTCAGCCCGCCAGTCCCTATCAGGGCGGTGGTAACGGTGAAACCGCCGGAGGTAATATTGTTAGTCAATGTCACGCCGGTCACGGTGACTCTATCGATAGTGAATGCGCTGCCGCTGATCGCCTGGGAATTTGTAGCGAAAGTATAGACAGCAGTGCCGGAGGTGAATGTTGAGCCGTTGAAGGTGATCCCGCCGCGGAAGGCAAGTAGCTCATTGATAGCATTGTTCCAGACACCGCCGGAATTGATGGTGACCAGACCAATGAAGGTCTTGGCGCCGGCAGTGCTGGTATGCGTCAGCGTGCCGGTTATGGAGGTAGCGCCGTTTACTGTGAGATTGAAACCTCCGACATTGAAAGCTGCGCTATTTGAAATACTGAGATTATTGCATGCGCCGGCAACATTCAGGGTTACTGTGTGGCCCGAAGCGATGATGACATCGTCTCCTGCCACAGGTGTCCCTGCCGGACTCCAGATTGCGGCATTCCAGTTTCCGCTGGCAGTACTGGTCTTAGTCGCCGCCACATGATACCTTCCCACATAAGGCCCCCCCTCGCCAAGCGGGGCCGCGCCTGCGGGCTGGATAAAGTCGGTGCTGGTTTCATTCAGAGCGCTGGCCATGTTCAGGCGGCCGTTGCCGGTTTGTTCTTGCGTCCCGACGAGATCGGCAGAGAGGGCCAGGCGGTTGACGATCACGCCGTTGGTCAGGCTCGGATCGGCTGCTTTCATGAAGGCTGCCGCTCCGGCTACCATCGCGGCGGAAGCGGAGGTTCCGGTCACGCCGGTGTAAGCGTTGCCTGTATTGGTAGCGGAGATATCCGTGCCGGGCGCGGCCAGGAAAACGGAAGGGCCGTAGTTGCTGAAAGCGGCCAGCGCGTCGCTCGAATCTGTGGCGGAGACGCCGATCACACCCCGGTCTCCGGCAGGGTAAGTCACCGTGCTTGAGCTATCGTTGCCCACGGCGGCCACCAGGACAACGCCTGAATCCCAGGCGTAGTCGATAGCCGCTTGCAGCGCTTCTGAGTAGTCGGGATTGCTGAAGGCCATCAAAATAACGTTCGCGCCGTTCTCGGCTGCCCACACAATGCCATTGATAATATCGCTATCCTGACCTGTGCCGTCTGCGCCCAGAACCTGTACCGGCAGCAGAGATACGCCGCTGTAAGCTACCCCTGATATGCCGGTGGCGTTATCCGTCAAAGCTGCGGCGATTCCGGCCATCTGGGTGCCGTGGCCGTTGGGATCGGTTTGGGCATCGGAGCCTTCAAAGGCCGAATAGCCCGGCAGAACCAGGCCGCTCAAATCAGGGTGAGTGGCGTCGATGCCGGTATCCAGGATAGCCAGAACGCTTGTGCCGGTCGGAGTGGCGGAGCCGAATACCGAGTCCCAACCGATCTTCGGAAGCGCCCACTGATCGGGGTAAATCGGGTCTGAGGGAGTTCCCCTTACTTTGCGCACCTTATCATGCTCGATACTCAAAACTTGAGGATCGGATTGATATTGCTGCATGATCGCTGCTGCGCTTGTTTCCGGGATAGTGATGAAATGCATTCTCAGCACCGGCACAGAAGAAGTCTGGGTGCCGCCGTTGCGGGCGATTACCTGTTGCTGCTCTTCCGGGCTGATTCCGGCCGCCAGCCTCACGATCAGGGAGACGCTTTCTTCAGGCTCGGCCGGGTTCACTGTCTGGATGATCGGCTCAGAGGTGCTGCCTGAGTTGTTGGCATCGCCGCTGTAAACGGCAGTCACGGAATGGCTGCCGGCCGAAAGGGCAGTAGTGCTATAAGTGGCCGTATTGCCGTTCAACACAACACCGGAAGCGATGATAGTTTCCCCATCCTTGAAGTCCACCGTTCCCGTGGAAGCAACCCCGCCGCTGATGGTGGCAGTGAAAGTCACCGGTTCACCGAAAGTCGATGGATTGGCGGATGATGCTACAGTTGTGATGGTTGAAGCCGTGTTTACGAGATGATCGATGGTTGCGGCGCTGGAAGCGAAATCGGCATCCCCGCTGTAGGTTGCGTTGATGGTGTGAACTCCGGCGGGAAGATCGGCCGTGATGAATATTGCCTGGCCGGAAACAATTTCAACCGCAGAGAGCACAGAGGATGTCATTGCGAGTCCGCCCGAAGCGGACGCGGCAATCTCCGGAGCCGCAGCTCCGGGCTTTTCCCCTCCCTGCCCTGAGATTGCTTCGTTGCCGGAGCCTGCCCTGAGTAAAAACGAAGGGTCTCCTCGCAAAGACAATTGGGTTCCCTCCGCGATTTCCGCGTTCTCTGCGGTGAAAGTGACCGTTCCGGTGGGAACAGAGTCTTGAATGATGGAGGATGACGGATTGCGGATGACTGTGACGGTGAAGGTCACTGCCTCGCCG
>JBAZOY010000105.1:0-6333 GCA_041648505.1 Syntrophales bacterium
GTCAAGGGAAAGTTTTTTCAGGAGGCGTTCCCTTCAGAGGAGGGAAACAACTCCTTCTTACTTTTTTTAGAAAAGGGACTGAGGGAAAGAGAGATTCCCTTCCAGGAAGTGAAGATTTCCCTTCCCGGTAAAAGATCGTCTACCTTCTGGACGAGAGTCTCCCCCTCAGGAAACGATATGCTCGTTGTTTTAAAAGATCTCAAAACGGTAAAAAATATTCGTGATCAGTTACGAAAGGCAGAGCAACTTGCCGCTTTGGGTACCCTGGCCTCAGGTGTTGCACATGAGGTGAGGAACCCTCTTGGATCACTTCGTGGCTTGACCGAACTCATCTCTGAAGATCTCTCCCCGGATGACCCAAAAAGGCTTTACACGGAAAATATGTTAAAAGAAATAGATCGGTTGAACCATCTGGTGGAGGACATCCTCAACTTTGCCCAAAACCCCATGTCCAGCTTAGAGCCTACCGATATATCACAAATTCTGTCCCATTGCATATCCCTTGCCAGATATAATTTCCCCGACAAAAATATCACAGTTAAAGAAATACACCAACCGGGCCTTCCTTTGATACAAGCCGATCAGGAAAGATTGATCCAGGTATTCCTGAATATTATGGGTAATGCCTTTGAAGCCAGTCCTGACAAGGGAAGAATAGAAGTCGAAAGTAAGGAGTCAAGAGAACGCGGAAATTTAATTGTTACCATTTCTGATAGCGGCCCTGGGATAACCACTGAAAGTTTGCCCCTGGTATTTGATCCATTCTACACCACTAAAGAAAAGGGCACGGGGCTTGGCCTTTCCATTGCCCAAAATATCATCACTGCCTATGGGGGAAGCATGGAGGTTGAGAGTGTGCCGGGCCAGGGTGCTACGTTCAGCGTAGTGTTACCGATAAGTGCTGAAACAGAAGCGCAGAAATACAAAAGCACGGGAAAATGAAGACTTATACAGATCCGGTTTTCCGGCCACAAAAGGTTATGGACTTAGCAATAAATCTTCACAGGATAACAATACGATCACCAGAGAAACTCTAATCTAACTTTCCAACATACGGAGGGAAAGTAAATATGCCCGAAAAAATTCTCGTAGTTGACGATGACCCAACTATACGCCTCATTTTAACCGAGGCCCTGAAGAAAAGAGGTTTCGCTCTTGAAGAGGCGGGCAGTGCAGAAGAAGCGCTGGATAAAATAAAAGCCACCTGCCGTAAAGAACTTAAAACCGGGGACTGGAAACCAAAACCTTTCGACCTTATTATCATGGATGTCAGGCTGCCCAAAATGTCCGGCATAGAAGCGGTGAGCAGGATAAGGAAACTTGACCCTCAGGCCGTAGTGATCGTAGTCACCGCCTATGGGGGGAAGGAAATTGCCCTGGAAGCAATAAAGCAAGGAGCTTATGACTATTTTACCAAGCCCTTCAAGATGGAAGAGATGGAGATCGTTACCAAGCGGGCAATGGAAAAGAGAAAGCTGCAAAACGATTTGGCGGCCTTGAGGGAAAGGGTAAAAGAACGCGAATTCGAGAATATAGTGGGCCAGAGCGAGGTGATAAAGAATGTCCTCACCTTGGTAACTAAGGTAGCTCCCCTCGATTCCACAGTGCTTATTACCGGGGAGAGCGGTACGGGTAAAGAACTTATCGCTCATGCCGTCCACCAGGGAAGCGAGAGATATGGAAGACCTTTTATCAAGGTAAATTGCGCAGCTATTCCTGAGGGACTCCTTGAGTCAACGCTCTTCGGACATGAAAAAGGGGCATTTACCGGGGCCCACATCCAAATGTTGGGCAAGTTCGAACTTGCCCAGGGGGGAACTATCTTTCTGGATGAGATAGGGGATATGACTCTTACTACCCAGGCCAAGGTCCTGAGAGTTTTAGAACAAAAAGAAGTGGAAAGGTTGGGAGGAACCAAAACTATAAAGGTGGATGTGAGGGTGATTGCCGCCACCAACCAGGACCTTTCCCTGGCCATAGGAGAAAAGAGATTCAGAGAAGACCTCTATTTTCGCCTTAATGTATTTCCCGTCCAGCTCCCTCCCTTAAGGGACAGGAAGGATGATATACCCATCCTGGTTGAGCATTTCATTGACGATACAAACCTGAAACTGGGAACCAATATAACCGGGGTATCCAAAGATGCCGTGGAACTTCTTCTTAGTTACCACTGGCCCGGTAACATCAGGGAACTTAAGAATACACTGGAGAGAGCGGCCACCATGGCCGATGGAGAACTCATCACCTCCAAGGTTATAACTATATCCCTTGAAGGGTTGAAGGAGAAGTCATGTCCGGGATTACCGGAGTTACCCACCTCCCTGGGTGAAACCATACAGGAAGTTGAAAAGCAACTCATCATCAATACCCTTCATAAGACAGGCGGATCACAGATTGAGGCGGCAAAACTCCTCGGTATTACCGAGAAAAACATCTGGAAAAAGATAAAGAAACACAAAATAGACGCAAAGGGGTTGAAAAAAAGAAGCGCCTCTTCAGGAGCTTAAAACACTCCTGCTGTTTTCAGTATACCCACTACAGGCGAAAACTGCTTTCTGAGTGCTCTCGTTAAAAGTTTTACACAGACACCATCGTTGAGAAATGCAGTAATGATAGCGTTGGTGTCGAAGACAATCTTCAGATGCCATCCGGAAAACATCTTCATCGGTCATATATACCCGTGGCTAAAAGAGAAGAATTGCTTTATCCCTGAAATTTGCCGTTGAATGTAATTATCCCCTCATGTTATATTTTACCCGATATGAATATAAAAGGGTTTAGCAAAAGAAGAGAAACGAGACCTGTTTTCCTGGGTGGCCTCCAGATAGGCGGTAATGCTCCCGTTGTCGTTCAGTCGATGACCTGTACCGATACGAGAGATGTGAAATCTACTGTGTCACAGATCAGGCAGCTTGAAGAGGCAGGATGCGAGGTTGTCCGGGTTGCAGTCCCGGACAGAGAAGCTGCTGCCGCACTGACAGAGATCAAGAGACAAATTTCCATACCCCTTGTTGCGGACATACATTTTAATTATCGCCTTGCCCTCATAGCTGTCAGAAGTGGTGTGGACGGCATCAGGATCAATCCGGGTAATATTGGCCCGGGGAAAATAAAAGAAATCGCCAAGGTTGCAAAATCACGGGATTGTGTTATTCGTATCGGCATCAATGCCGGGTCTCTCGAAAAGGATTTACTTGTAAAGCACGGGGGGCCAACCGCTGCCGCCTTGGCGGAAAGCACCATGAGAAATGTTACCCTTCTTGAAGATACGGGCTTTTCCGCACTTAAACTGTCGCTGAAGTCATCGGATGTACCTACCATGGTCGAGGGCTATAGAGCTGTATCAGCACAGACAGATTATCCCCTTCACCTTGGCGTAACGGAAGCGGGAAGCCTCTTAAACGCCGCCATCAAGTCTTCCATCGGGATCGGTATTCTTCTGCATGAAGGGATCGGGGATACAATCAGAGTTTCCGTAACCGGCAGTCCCGTCTCTGAAATCGGCGTGGCTTATGGAATACTCCGGGCAATGAATATCAGGAAGATAGGTCCCGATATCATATCATGTCCCACCTGCGGCCGCTGTGAGATTGATCTTTTCAAGCTGACGGAGGAGGTGGAACGGAGGTTATCAGGAATGAAGGGGTATCTCAAGATTGCCCTTATGGGGTGTGTTGTGAACGGTCCCGGTGAAGCTGCTGAAGCGGATATAGGAATTGCCGGTGGCCACGGCTGGGGAATACTTTTTAAAAAAGGTCAGGTAATCAGAAAAATAAAGGAAAAAGATTTTGTTCAGGTGTTGTTGGAAGAAATAGACCAATTAACAGAAACCAGGGAATAATAACCGCTGCGATTACTGATCGCTCCCGTCTGAGCGTCTATTCCCTGCTCAAGGAGGTTTGATGCGTTATACGGAGATGTTCTTACCCACAGGGAGGGAAGTTCCCTCCGATGCGGAAATTGCCAGCCACCAGCTCATGATCAGAGCAGGAATGATACGTAAGTTGGCCGGCGGCATTTATTCATATCTTCCCACAGGTTACAGGGTGATACGTAAGGTGGAACAGATTGTACGGGAAGAGATGAACAGGGCGGGTGCTGAAGAGGTGCTCCTTCCCATGGTTCAGCCCTCTGAACTCTGGGAAGAATCAGGCCGGTGGACGCATTACGGTAGAGAACTTCTCAGGTTTCAGGACCGTCATGACAGAAACTACTGCCTCGGACCCACCCACGAGGAGGTCATTACCGACCTCGTACGCCATGAAATCAAGACCTACCGTCAACTTCCCAAGAACCTTTACCAGATTCAGAACAAATTCCGTGACGAAATCAGGCCAAGGTTCGGGGTTATGCGTTCCAGGGAGTTCTGCATGAAAGACGCCTACAGTTTCGATATTGATGAGGAAGGGGCTGAGATAACCTACCGAAAAATGTTTGACGCCTATAACAGGATATTCAGACGATGCGGCCTCAGGTTTAAGGCAGTAGAAGCTGATTCCGGTAACATTGGAGGAAGTTTTTCTCATGAATTCATGGTAATCGCCGATTCCGGAGAAGATAGCCTCGTCTTCTGCAATGACTGTGATTATGCGGCAAACACGGAAAGGGCCGAGATTACCGCCCCCCCTCAGGAGAAAATTGATGCAAAGGACCTCCTCCCCATTCAGGAGGTCTATACGCCCGATGTAAGGACGATTGAAGAGGTCTGTGCATTTTTGCATGCAGCTCCGCAGGATGTAGTAAAAACGCTCATCTTTAACGCAGATGATAAGCCCGTTGCAGTTCTTGTGAGGGGTGATGAAGATATCAATCCCGCCAAGCTGAAAAACCATCTCGGATGCGATACCCTCGAAATGGCAACGGAGGAGATGATCTGTAACGCAACAGGTTCAAAAATGGGCTTCGCCGGGGCCAGGGGAATCAAAGCAGAAATCATCGCTGATTATTCTCTTATCAATATGGTTAATTTCGTGATGGGGGCCAACAGAGGCGATTATCATATAAAAAACGTAAATACAGGGAGAGATTTTGAGGTTAAGGCGTTTGCCGATTTAAGAATGGTAAAGGAAACAGATTGTTGTCCCCGTTGTAAGGGTGCACTTAAATTTGCCAGAGGGATCGAAGTCGGTCATGTCTTTAAACTGGGCACCAAGTACAGCAGAACAATGAAGGCCCGTTACCTCGACAAAGACGGCCGGGAACAGTACATGGTCATGGGCTGTTATGGCATCGGTATCGGGAGGACTGTTGCGGCATGTATAGAGCAGAACTATGATAAAGACGGCATTATATGGCCCGTACCGATAGCTCCTTATCATGTGGTCATCACACCGGTCAATATCACCGATAATTCCCAATCCTTTGCCGCAACCAATCTTTATCAATCCTTTGTGGAAAAAGGTATTGAGGTCATTCTCGACGACAGGGATGAGAGGGCGGGTATAAAGTTCAAAGACGCCGATCTGATCGGTATTCCACTCAGGGTCACGATCGGACCCAAAAGACTTGCCGAAGGTAATATAGAGATCAGGGTCAGGAAATCGGGTGACACGAAAGTCCTTCCCCTTCAAGAGGCAAAAGATTTTGTCATCAAATACATAGCTGAAGAATTCTCATGTTACGCATAACAGATATCCTGGATAAAACTCAGTCCTACCTGTCTCCGGATGAACTGGGAATGATAGAAAAAGCGTATATCTTTTCCGCTTCCGTCCATCAGGGAGCTGTACGCCTGTCCGGGGAACCTTATCTTACCCATCCGATGGAAGTAGCGGGAATACTTGCCGATATGAAGATGGATGCAGCGACAATCGTAACCGGCCTGCTCCACGATACGGTAGAAGACACCTTTACCACCCTTTCCCAGATCGAAGAAGCCTTCGGCAAGGAAGTCGCATTTCTTGTGGACGGACTGACCAAGATGAGTAAGATCATCTTCAAGGATCGGGAGGAGCGGCAGGCGGAGAATTTCCGAAAAATGATCCTGGCCATGTCATCGGATATCAGGTTACTCCTGGTACGGCTGGCAGATAGAATCCACAATATGAGAACCCTTGACTTTCAGCCACCTGAAAGACAGCAAGCCATCGCTACGGAAACACTCGAACTTTACGCCCCGCTGGCGAACCGCCTCGGGATCTACTGGATGCAGGTGGAACTGGAAGATCTGGCCTTCAGATATCTCCATTTCAAAGAGTACAATGAACTGGCCAGACGAGTAGCAAAGAAAAAAACAAAGAGGGAACAATACACTAAAGAGGTAAAAGACATCCTGCAAAAGGAGATGGAGAGTTTCGGCATTAAATGTGAGATTGAGGGGAGGGCAAAACATTT
>JBAZOY010000106.1:0-6278 GCA_041648505.1 Syntrophales bacterium
TTCCTGCAAAGACATTAGGTAAAGGATTCACTGTTATCGTGCCGGTGGCTGTCACTGTGCCACAGCCTCCCGTTAAAGTAACCGTGTAGTTAAATGTTCCGGATGCCGTTGGCGTTCCACTCATCGTTACTGCATTGGCTGCCCAGCTGCCTGTTACTCCCGCAGGTAAACCCGTGACAGTAGCTCCCGTAGCGCCTGTGGTAGCATACGTGATACTTGTTATCGCTGTGCTGATACATTTGGTCTGTGCATTGGTACCCACTGCCGAGGTTAATGTTATCGTATTGTTCGGTGTTACCGTTATCGAGCCTGTCGCTGTTATAGTGCCGCAACCTCCTGTTAACGTTACCGTGTAGTTAAATGTTCCGGATGCCGTTGGTGTTCCGCTTATCGTTACTACATTGGATGCCCAGGCGCCTGTCACTCCCGCAGGTAAACCCGTGACATTAGCGCTCGTAGCGCCTGTGGTGGTATAGGTGATATTCGTGATAGCTGTGCTGATACATACGGTCTGTGCATCGGTGCCTACTGCCGAGGTCAATGTTATCGTATTGTTCGGAGTTACCGTTATCGTTATTGTGTTTGATGTTGCCGGTGAGCCTGTGGCACATGTTAAATTGGATGTCATTATACAGCTTACTGTATTTCCAGTTGCAAGCGCAGCATTCGTATATGTGGCGCTGTTTGTTCCTGCGTTTACGCCATTCAGCTGCCACTGATAAACAGGTGTGCCTCCATTGGTGGGCGTTGCCGTAAAGGTTACACTTGTGCCTGTACATATTGTTCCCGAAGGTACTGCTGCTATGCTTACACTTGCAGGTAAATTGGAATTTACCGTTACCGTAAATGCAGTTGATGTTGCCGGTGAACCTGTGACACAGCTTTCAGTAGATGTCATCTCACAGGTGATCACATCATTATTTGCAAGCATTGTAGATGTGTATGTTGAACTTGTTGCTCCGGTGATATTTGTCCCTCCATTCTTCCACTGATACGTGGGTGCACTACCTCCATTCGTTGGCGTTGCTGTAAAGGTTACACTTGTTCCGGCACAAATCGCTCCCGCATGGTTGGCTGCTATGCTCACACTTGCTGGTAGATTTGGATTTACCGTAACCGCTAAAGTGCTTGCACTGCTTGGGCCGCAAGCATTATTGGCAGTAACAGAAACATCCCCTGATGCAGAGCCAAAAGTAACGGTAACACTTGTTGTTCCCTGTCCACCTGTTATGGATGCTCCTGACGGAACAGACCATGTGTAGGTTGTGGCTCCGGTTACGGCAGTAATAGAATAGGTTATTCCTGATGCGCCGTCGCAAAGACTTGCAGTGCCTGTTATTGCCGAAGGCTGAGCAGGCACATCAGTTTCTAACTTACTCCATTCAGTTCCATTATAATATTCAATAGTATTTGTTATTGTATTATAAACCATTAATCCGGTTACCGGAAGTATTTGCTCCCTTTCAGTTGTTGTCATTCTTGGTATTAATAAGCCTCTGGTATCGGATTGTACATCCAGCATAGCTGATGGGTCGGCGCCGTTTCCGGTAGTATTTATCGCTACTCCTGCAGATGTTAAACTGCCTGTTCCTGTAATGGTTGTGATAGGTGTTTCGCATACAGTTTTCCATGAACCGCCGTTATAATAACTCAGATTATTCAGAGAATTGTCATAATAAATTAAACCAGCTACAAGAGTTAATGAACCTGATGTTGTTTTAGGTATCAGCAGCCCTCGTGTAGTTGAACTTACATCCAATATTGCTGAGCTATCAGGGGCTGCTCCTGTTTCATTTATCGCTACCCCCGCTCCCGGATTATTGGTTCCTGTATTAACGGACGACTGAAATGTGCGAGACAACTCATACCAACCGGTGCTTTTATAATAATTTAACTTGTTGGTTGTGGTATTATAAATCAAAAGCCCAATTGCTGGTGCAGGAATGGCATTCCTATCAGCATCAACCATACGTGGAATTAATACTCCCTGAGTGGTACTGCTAATATCGAGCATCGCCGAAGGGTCGGCAGGGTTACCTGCTGCGTTGATTGACACACCGCTTTGCGAAAAAGTAATATTTATTGCTATTACATTCGCAATTAAAAAGATTGATACTTTTTTCATTGTTGAATTGTTATATGGTTAAATTGCCAACTGTTGACTGCCGACTGAACTATTATATAATAGAAAATAGATGATAGATAATAGTAGATAGCAAATTGAAGAACTATGCGAACTTTTACAATTTTCTATTTCATATTTTCTATTTGCTTTTTTCTATTTCGCTATTTCTATTTAACTAAAATTTGTTTACTATCTTTATTAAGCCCGTCTGATGATTCTATTTTTCATAATTTTTATTTATCTGTAAGAATATTCATTTCTTTATCAGAATTTTTAACTCATCAATTTGCTTCTGTATATCCACATTTTGTTTTTTAAATTCTTGATTTGTTTTTTCTTGGTCTATATTTTCGGTTTGCAAACTGCCAATTGCCGATTGCAAACTTTTATTTTCTAACTTTAAACTTTGAACTTGAAACTTTAAACTGTCTTTTTCCGCGTTTAGCTCTTGAACAGCTTTTACCAAAGGCACGGTAAACAGCGAGTAAGCCATACCGTAATTATCATTTTCATTGGCAGGCTTATGCACACCGTTGAAGTTATAACCCGATTCCTGTGCAGCTTTTTCCACTTCCTGTGCAACAAAACCGCTTTGAATGACAGAGGATGATTCACTGTAATCTTTCTTACTCATGATGGCTTTACGCAGACTGTCCGACATATCTTTCATGAGGAAAGCATCAAACTTGCGGGTATCAAAATTGTAAAGAACCGGGCGCAGGCGTTTGATAAAATCAAGTCCTTTCACTTCTTCTGTTACATTGTTTTTAAACCTGCCATCCGATGGAAAAGTATAGGCAACTTGTCCTTCAATCACAGCAACATTTACATCGCCGAATCTCACTTTGTTGCTGACATTAATATTAGAATTATAACCCAATCCGGTGGAGTTAGTATAAGCTCCGGCTCCTGAATAAGCAAAGTATCCCACACCTGTATTTGTGCTTCCTGTGGTGGTATAAAGCGCATAACGTCCGATGGCGGTATTGCCGCTTCCTGTGGAGTTGGTTTCAAGCGCATTCTCTCCGATGGCGGTATTAGAGCTTCCTGTGCTGTTTACATAAAGCGCATAATGTCCGGTGGCGGTATTATAGCTTCCTGTGTTGTAAAAAAGTGAATAACTTCCGTAGGCGGTATTATACTCTCCTGTGGTGTTTTTATTAAGCGCAGCATATCCGCTGGCGGTATTCCAGCTTCCTGTGGTGTTGGAACCAAGCGCATAAGCTCCGGTGGCGGTATTGCCGCCTCCACTACCGGAGCCTCCAGTGGTGTTGGAATAAAGCGCAGCCTCTCCGATGGCGGTATTGGCGCTTCCTGTGGTGTTGTTCATAAGCGCATAACATCCGCTGGCGGTATTATAGTTTCCAGTAGTAGCTGGATTTAGTGCATTTACACCCCAGGATGTATTACACAATGCACTATTAAGTAAACCTGCTTGAACATTAAATCTTTTAAAAACAACATCATTATCATCTGTAGTGCCTAAAAAATTAGTGCCTGGTGTTGTGCCAGAATTACCTGTAGTAAGCCAGGCTGCATTTGTGGAGGTAATGGTGGATGGAATAGAAGTAACAATAGCTAATGTACCATCAGTATTAAAATTATCTGATGTAATTGTCCATGAAGCACCAGATCCTGTTGGTCCAGTAATACCAGTTGCTCCTGTAGTCCCTGTAGCTCCTGTAATTCCAGTTGCTCCATTATTTCCGGTAGCTCCTGTTGCTCCTGTCGTTCCCGCTCCCGTTGCTCCGGTTGCTCCTGTTGTGCCTGTTCCTGTAGCTCCTGTTGCTCCTGTCGTTCCCGCTCCCGTTGCTCCGGTTGCTCCTGTTGTGCCTGTTCCTGTAGCTCCTGTTGCACCAGTTGGGCCTGTAGGTCCCATCCCTGCTCCTGTGGGGCCAGTGGCACCGGTAGTACCTGTTGCACCAGCAGTGCCTATTCCTGTTGCTCCTGTTGCTCCATTCACTCCTGCAGTGCCTGTAGGGCCGGTAACTCCGGCCGCTCCGGCTGGTCCGGTTGGACCTTGAGGTCCTATTGCCTGCACCCATTGAGTGCCGTTCCAATACCAATAACCAACTCCTCCTCCGATCATTAATGCATTGGTGTTAAAAACCAGCAATGAAGTGGCAGGATTTAATATAGTAGCGACATCAGTAGTGGAAAGCAATAAAACGCGCGGAATCAACAGCCCTTTTGTTGTACTGCTCACATCTAACATCGCTGAACTGTTGGCGGCAGTGCCTGTCGCGTTGATTGAAACGCCATTTTGCGAAAAAATAAAATTTATTGTTATCACATTCGCAATTAAAAAGATTGATAATTGTTTCATGGGTTTAATTGTTCAATTGTTTAATTGTTTAATTGTTATATGGTTAAATTGCCAACTGTTGACTGCTGACTGCCGACTGTTGTTTTTTTCATAGCTTTAATTGTTTCATTGTTAATTCATAATTCAGCATTCTTAATTCTGCATTCATCATTCAATTATTTAACTAAAATCTGTTTACTATCTTTATTAAGTCCATTTAATGTTTCTATTTTTAAATAATAACAGGCAGATGCTAAGGTTGAAACATCAAGAGACTTATAGTTTAATCCTTTAGTAATATTTTCTTTTTTGCTAATAATCACCTTGCCTGATACATCGGTAACAGATACAAATATTTCTCTGTCTTCGGTAGAACAAATTATATAGTCGAAACAACCAGATGCAGGGTTGGGATAAATATTGATGATTTCGATTAAATTATCCTGGCAGCTTACCGCAATAATGCCTGAATAGGTGAATGCTCCATCGAAATCGGTTTGTTTCAGGCGGTAATAAAGAAAGGTTCCCTGTTCAATGTTTTCATCTGTGAATTGATAATATAAAATACTGTTGCTGTTTCCTGCCCCGTTTACTGTTCCGACAGCAGCCCACCCTCCCCCTACACCCCCTCCAGAGTGGGACAAGCTTCGTTCAATAGTAAAAAAGGCATTGTTGGTTTCGGAAGCGGTGCTCCAATTCACAGAAACTCCTCCCCCTGCGCCCCCTCCAGAGGGGGACAAACACACAGCGGTAAAATCGAGCAATTCAATAGGAAGGGGAGCACTACGGGCAACAAGTATCCAGGGAGAGAAAGTGTTGGCACCGGTAATAGTAGTGCTGCCGACTGTTCCGGCACCTGTAACACCTGTACCTGAGCCAGCCCAAACAGGTAATTCCCAAATTGTACCGTTCCAATGTTGAGCATCAATAGGTCCTGTAGGACCAATTGTCATAGTGTTTTCTTCGCCCCGATACGAAAAGGTAATATTAGCAGTGGCTGCAGCAGATGCGGTAATGTTCCACCACCTGTCAATTACTGATGCGGTGGCAGACCCACCATAAGTGGAATTCATATTACCAACAGCAGCAACATTGGTAACGCCCATCAAAGGAGTATTATCTGCTGCCACGGTTCTTCGTGTGGCAAAAGACATATTCGCACTTCCGGCAGAAGTTTTGTTAAATGTCAATGGGATATAAGCAGTTGTGGAATAACCGAAAGGAACTACATAGCTACCTGTGGTAGTACCACAATTCCATTTAACAGTATTATAATCTCCTTCAGAAATAATGTGTCCACTGGTTATACGGGTAATAGCATTTATGCTAGAATTATTAATTACCAGACAAGCCATATTTGTAATGCTTGCGCCACCATTCAGCACAACGTAGCCACCATTGTTAATAACAAGTTGCGCAAACGATGAAAAATAAAAATTGAAAAGTAAAAATAATATGCAGAGTACTTTTGCGGTAGATGTATATGCACAGGCACTGTTCATAACGATATCTTCCCGCTTTGAACAGGCAATAAACAAAAAAAATAAATTTTCGGCTGGTAGGGGTTTACTCTCTCTCTCTCTCTCTCTCTCTCTCTCTCTCTCTCTCTCTCTCTACAACCATGCGGGTTTGCGAAGATGCAATATTATATGTGGGAAGAATAGTCATTTGCTTTGCGTCATTAATAGTAATTGGTCATTAGTCATTAGTTGGGAGTTATGAGTCGGAAGTTGCTTGCCGACTGCGGACTGCCAACTGTTTATTTGTTATATACGAAAGAAACAGACATTTATTTATTGTTAAAATTATTCGGTTGCAAATATAATAAATTTTATGTTATTCAAAAAA
>JBAZOY010000107.1:0-6207 GCA_041648505.1 Syntrophales bacterium
CGGCGGCACGGTCGCATTCAGGCCGTGAAGTTTCGCCTGCAAAAGAGAGAATGCCGTTGATAAGGGATTACAGGGGCAAAGCCTGAGAGGCGGAACGCCGGAGAGTTTTAACTGAAGCCTTGTATTGTTCATCAGGTCGTTATGCTCGTTCACCTGGTGGATTTTACGGCCGGGATATTTGCTCTTGAGTTTGGCCCCGATTTCGCTGCAGGCGCACGGACCGACAATAAGTATTTCGCCCGGCAGGTCCTCAAGATCGGCGTCTTCAAAACCTGAACCGTAAATCAAAGACCACCCGCCCCTGCCGTTATAATCGTTATAAATCATTTCCTGTATTGCCTCTGTGTTCCCCTTGCAGCCTTCAACACAGGCCATTTTTTTACCGATAACAATACGGACGTCCGGGTTGAATTTTCTCAATAATGTGTGAGGGATTTTCTTGTCGAACCTTGAAAGCGGAATGCCTTTAACCTCTATCTTGTCAATGTCGCCTTCACCCAGACCTGCTTCGGCGCAGAGAGAAAGATGCAAAACCTCATCGATCGAATAACCGAATGTCCTTGCGCCAACGACATCCACAGCGAGTGTGTCTTTGCCGCCAATAAGAATGTTGGTATCGAGCACAAGCTCCTTATTGAATGACAAGATGGGAATATGCCCGTGTGCGGTCGCCTTGACCCCTTCTATAATGCAGAAGTCCGGCCTTGTCATGGCATATAAGGCTGCAAGCCTTTTGTGGAGTGTCCCATGCGAATGCGCTGCCATCCGGTCAGGCGCCACAGGAAATCCCTGCTGATTTTTTACGCCGAGCGTCACAACCGCCATGGAGTGTGTTTTCAGTTTGGGCATGTCGATATAAAAGTTCTCGCCCCGGATGATTATTTCGTCATGAAGTCGTTTTGAAACACGGATTTTTGTGCCGTCATTGAGGCCGACCGTTGCCATCTTTCCCTCATCCAGGTAAAGAGGCTCGGCGCCGTATTTCTTACAGAGCTTCGCATAACCGATTACCTTATAGACAAGCCTTGTAAAATTGCCTCCGGTGCTGCCTTCCATGACCGATATGCGGTTATAGCCGTTATCGTTCAGATAGCCGAGCATGGCATCCATCACATCTATGTCGGTATAGGCAAAAGGCGTAAAATGAACTGCATTGGGCTTGATGTAAACCCTGCCGCCGTTCTTCGGGATGACCTTGCCTATCCCTCCAAAAGCGCCGAATATTTCATCGAGGCAAGCACTGATCCCCTTTGTCGTATCTGCGATTACTACCTGTGTCATATAATTCCCCTCCTTCCCGATACTGCCGCCTCCTTTGTCTGCCGGACCGATCCCGGCGCCTTCCACCTGGCGTTTGCCGGCTCCTCCGTGAAGTTGCAAGACCAATTCGTAAATCTGAGCCAGGCCGGGCACGCCGATGGGATGACCGCTGGCCTCCGGTCCGCCGCTGGTATTTAACGGCAGTTTATCCCCCAGGACGGTAACACGGGGGGTCGAAAATATATTTCTTACGTATCACACTTCTTAATTTCAATAAAGTCCCGCTTATTTTATCAATCTGTTCGGCGCTCAGGGAAAAACTCCGGGAAAGAATACTTGAAATTATTGGTAAATTAAATCAGGGTGGATAAAAAAGGGGCAACAGGCAATAAGCCAGCGCCCCTTGAGTTCAGGTGAAGCGCCTGGATTGCCCAGTTTCCAATGACTGTCTAATCTTCTTAGGGTCGCGGCGTAAGTCGAGTACCCTATACACTACAACCACAGCTTCCTCTTCAAGCCGGTAATAGATGGCGTATGGGAATCTCTTGGAGAGCATGCGATGATATCCGAAAACCTTTGTGTGGATTCCACTATAAAGCATCAAAGAGTCAATGTCGGAAAACAGAGAATCAAAGAAGTATTCTCCCAACCCTTCCCCTTGTTTCTCATAGAACAATCTCCCATCGGATAAATCTTCTAGTGCGGAAGAAAGCAGCTTGATTCTCATTCGAATCGTTCCCGGAGTTCCTTTTGTGCGGCTTTCCAGTCAACAATCTTCTCCTGGCCCAAACCTAACCGACGTTCTGTTTCCTGCAGAGCTTTTTGATGCCAGTCAGGGGACTCAACTTCTTCAGCTTCCCTTGACAGATCTTCCCAAATAGCTTCCATCATCTTTAATTTCTCTTCTCTGGAAAGGTGTTTTATTTCTATTATATTTTGCATGATGTAATAGCCTTTTGTTTTTATTTTAAAAAGTAGCATCCTCTTTGGTGGATGTCAAAATCATTATCATGGGCGAACATTATATATTAAATTGCTTCTCGTTTTTACACGAGGGTATCAATTTCAATAAAATACTGGAGATTTAAAATACATTTTTTGCTTATCACAA
This sequence comes from Syntrophales bacterium, assembly GCA_041648505.1. Lineage (GTDB taxonomy): Bacteria > Desulfobacterota > Syntrophia > Syntrophales > CG2-30-49-12 > JBAZOY01. Next base: position 2,372 of record JBAZOY010000107.1, read on the forward strand.
TTCTTTATTTTAATAAAGTTCTGTTTTTTTTATCTATATTTTAAAGCTCCCCGCCACAAGCAGCGGTGATTGCGCTCGATGTTTCGGTTCAAAAGATTATTTTTGTCCGGTTTGATTTGATTCCTGCCGTAAGGCCGTCGGAACGAGAGAGCTAGTGTAAGCGGCTTCAGCTCATTCGGGAAACAGCTCATGCAGGGCGGACATGAATTCATCGATCTGCAATTCGTGGCGGTAGTAACGACTTTCCCTCAACCGGATCATTCCCAGGCGGTCAAGGGAGGAAAAGAGTTTAGCTACTAAACGCCCCGCTTCCCTGATGTATGGTTCATCACTGTATTGATCATGCAATTCGAGGGCTTGTTCCCACTCATTCTCGGTTATAGTGGCCATGATGGTATATAAATCGAGAGCATGGTAGCGTCCGAATTCTTTGTCCGTATCGTTGAGCCTGTCTCTGAAAGCAAACAGCTTCATCATTAAGAATGTGTACGGATGCGGCAAAAAGACCTCAGCGTGCCATGACTCCCCTGTACCGAGTTTTCCATCAAACGATACAGGTAACAGCCCTTCCTCCAATGTCAGCGCTTCATCAACAGGGTGGGCGTGAATACCAATAGAAGGATTGGGTCGGGCGCGACGGGCGTCCGCTCTCACAGAAGTGCCTTCAAAACGGTTTTGCGGACCCGTAAGAATATCTATCTTGATGCTGCCCGCTACAGCGCCTCCCTGACCGGGTTTCACAAACTGGTATTTCTCTGCACCTTTAACAACCTTGTATCCCAGCCTGGTAATCGCCTCTGCAAGTGGTTTGAGTTTCGCCGGTTCAATAAGAAGTTCCGGCCGCAAAAACAAGTCGAGGTCGTTTGTGGAACGCGGTTCAGGCCATTGCCGAAAAAGGGTTCGCACTTCCATTCGGAGCACATGGTCGGTCTTGAGATAGATGCCGAAACCTCCGCCGATAATAAGCTTCACATCGGTGCCCTGAAGTTCGTAAAGCAGGTCGAGCAATGCCGTTTGAAGGCCGGACACCGTGATCATGTCTGCACCTGCGGAAAATTCTTCAAGATAGATGACATTACCTGTTCGGCGGTCTCTTTATCCCTCTTGTCGCCTGTCATCAACTCCAGGTATACCTGTACAGGGGAGGTCCATCGGAAGTCTCCCTCATTCCTTGCATCAAAATAGACCGTTTCATCGCCCGTTTCGACTAGTTCGAGGTTCGGAAATCGATCCATTTGATTTCCCGGCAATAGTGAAAGCAGTCTCTCAACACACGGGCAGTAAACGGATAACAGATCCCCCCGCTGCATCACGGCGTATTGCCCGACTGATGATGTTCCTGAAGCCACAAGGGGCAGATCCAGTTTCTGCGACAAATTCATCAGCAATTTCCGGAGCGGCCCACGATCCTCCGGGACCTTGAGGCGGAGCCGCTCTTTTATGTTCGGCAGGACATAGTTTTCATCCAGTTTTTCCAATAGCCTGTCGGGTTGCAGCAGGCTAATGGTATCTTTGCGCGTAATGATCAGATCCTCTTCCAGCATTTTCAGCGCCTTAGACACAGTCGAAAGGCTCATGGGCTTCTTATCCCAACTGTTCACCAGCAGGTTGCGTCTATTGATCTCTGAGCAAATCTCCTGAACAGTGTCGTAACCGGAACGGACAAGGAAAACCCTCCCGACCATGGAAGTGTTCTTGCGATAGATATTCTTGATCGGAGCCGAGGAGGAAAATCGATTCTTCCCGCCGTTGCGAAATACTCCAAATATGCCCGGAACCACCACAACACCGTTACCGCATAAGTCTATGCCGCTGATACCTTCCCGCTCCAGATCCTCCAATTGTCGTTCATTGAGGAAAGGCATAAACAACATGGGACTGTATCCCTTCCGGAGCTGCGAAATTTTCAGCAGGTTCAGCCCATCCTGAAACGCCTTGGGCGTAGAAAGGGACTTACATTCAACGGCGAACTTTGCTTTGCCTTTGCGCCATGATGCTTCCACAAGCGCATCGAGCCGACGGTTTCCATCAACCTCCAATTGGCCTTCCAGAAAGCGAAAAGACAGAGGAGAGAGGGCAACCTTGCCGCTCCGCAACTGGTCGAGCATTTCTCTTTTTGTAGGCATTTTCCTGAATTCCTCCATTTTCCTAAACAGGAATATGGCATTATTCAGGAAAATATGCAAGCTTTATCTTGTTCATCATATTGTCCAAATAATTTTTCCGAAGGTTTTCCTTAAAACGGGACCGTTTCCATAGTTGTTTACAATTAATTATGGATAAATATTGGTGAATGAAATCAGGGTGGATAAAAAAGACGTGCGCCTGTCCGGCAGTTATTCTGCCATGGCAGGCGCGCTTCATATGTCAACAAAACACGAGCCTCTTGAAAGAGTGCCCAGTTTTGTCCCGGTTTGGCTCCCCGGCACGGATGAAGTTGGGCACTGGGAACAGGTTGTTATTATTTAATATTCAATGACCAAGCTCGGTGGCGGTGGGCTTGCTCGCTGTCCGCTGTAACGATTTGATGTTAGGCTCCCTTCGCCTTTACTCTCTGCTTTTTGGGCAGCAGTGGAATTAAACAACGCAAAGCCCTATTCACGGATTCCGAGTCTGGAAAATACGTTCGAATATCTGGTTCTAGAACAACTGCGCCTTCTTTTGGCATCACATCCTTAACAACGGTTGTACCATCCGCCTTATGAATAGTGATTGTATACCCAGCTTGCATGGCTTTGTAGTGCTTGCCACGCACTCCACCCGTAAAATCATATTCGGCACGCATATCGTTGTCCTTCACCTGTACTATTTTAGTTACTGCCTTCTTCATAAAGTTTTCTCTCCGATGGTGTTGCTTTACGGCAACTGATAATACGAATGATCGAGCTGCGTTCGGTATAAACTACTACCAGCACACGTCCCCTCTCAGAACTACCAATGTCAATATACCGTTGCTCCTCCACTGAGTGGTCGGGGTCTGGTATTGTAAATGAAAAGGGATCGATGAAAACCGTTCTGGCTTCAGTAAAACTAACTCTGTGCTTTTTGAGATTCTCTTTGGCTTTCTCTTCGTCCCATTCAAAACCCAATCTCATTGTGGATCCTTTGAACCGTAGCGTATTGCTATTGAGTAAGTAAGCCTATTATATTAAGTTGTTTCCCGTGGTTACTTGAGGATATCAATTTTAATATAATACGGGAATGAATAAATATATTTCCTTTTTATCACAATTCTTAATTTTAATAAAGTCCTGTTTAATTTATCAATATTTTGAAGATTCACCTCTGCAAATCCGCCGCGGCGGACCCAGTGGTTAATCCGCATCAGACCTTTGGCGGACTCTACCGACCCATATCAACGTTTTTCTCGACCCACACTCTGCCTTTCCCGGTCTTAAGAAAACTTTCCCTCTGCATTGCCTCAGATCTTGTCGCATATTCTTCAGAATGCACAAGCAGCCAATTCCCTTTATATTTTTTGGTATATCTCTTTGTAATCCGGGATTTATCGTTGTGTCTTGCAAGGCGTTTCGCTAAATCGGACGTATGGCCGGTATAAAGTGCGCCGGATTCTTCGTTTCTGAGGATATAGATGTAATAAGGCATAAGGAAGGCCCCAACAAAAAAGCCCGGCCCTTTGAAAAAAGGCCGGGCTTTGATTGTTTGGCTCCCCAGCACGGACTCGAACCGCGGACCCAGTGGTTAACAGCCACTTGCTCTACCGACTGAGCTACTGGGGATCAGTCTTTCTTTTTCTCTATCTTTCCTGCTTCCCCGGCACACATTCGAACTTCCCAGTGGTTAATTCGCCACAAATCTTTGGCGAACTCTACCGA
>JBAZOY010000108.1:0-6175 GCA_041648505.1 Syntrophales bacterium
CAACTTCGGAATCTTTAAGACTACCGTTCGGGCTGCCCGCACCTACAAGGCACCGTTTGCCCCGGGGAAGCCCGTAAAGAAACCCGCTCGCACTGGTATTAACTTCAAGCCCGCCGCGGATTTCAAGCGGGATCTTAATTCATGAGCCGATACCTTACGCCACGCAAGACTAAAACGTCTTCCAAAAGGCGGTAAAATGGGAAATGAATCAAATTTCTGGTAGTGTATCATTTTGAAAATATAGGAGGGAGAAATATAGTAAAGGAAGGGGTTCTTCGTTTAAATATGAATGTAGGAATCTATTGGCTATTTTTGGGGAATAAAAAAGCGGTCCGGAGGCCGCCAATATGTTTAGTTTAGGGGAGATTTTCATTAAATACACAGATACTCTTTGAGTTGATCGTAGGAAATTTCAATACTCCAATCTGTAACCTGGTTTAACCTCCTAGCTCCACCCGGCAATAATTTATCATTTTTTGTCTTAAATGCAACATTTACGATTTTCTTCCCCCAGTCCTTAACAGCTTGTACCGCTGGCACATAATCTTGATCACCGGAAACAATAACAGCTATATCGTAAATACCATTTAATACAATTAAATCAGTTGCTAATTTAACATCAACAGCCTTTTCTTTTTGAAATTGTTGTTTATATAGATCAAAGGTTATTGAACCTGCTCTCCTAAATTCAATAGAATTATGTTTATTAGTAATACCATCTTGAATGTTGATCCATCCGTCTGAACGTTTCCGCATTATATCTTGCCTAGTGGTTAATGTTTTTACCTGTTCTTTCATTTTATCAACTAATGCCTCTGATTCCAATCCTTCCAAATCTTTTTTAAATGGGAAATGTCTTGAAAGTACTCTTTGTAATTCCCCTGCCCCAAGACGAGAGCTTTCGATCCTATATGGGCGGTAATCAATATGTTGAACCACATACCAATATGTCCTTAACCTTTCAGCAGCAATAGGAGCAGCTTGGACAACTAGCCAATCAAAAAACTCTGTCCACTGTGCCTCCTTAGGAAGATATTCATCGAGAGTAGGTATATCCGCAAACAATTCATGTATGGAATGGCGAAAATTCTCCCCGTCTACAAAAATACAAACTCTTTTCGTCATTATCAAATCCTTTCAAAAAAGAAACGGGAGACACGCAGTCTCCCGTCCACTCACTCGTACTACGGGCCCAGGACGCACCCAAGCCACACACTTATAGTCGAAATAGCTCTCAAAGCTGAATATATTCTAGTTATCGGCTAAAAATTGTCAAGCATTAATTTTGTGAAAAATATTTTTTATAAGCCATTTGTCGGGCTGAATTCTAGAATTAATCCACCATAGCAGCTATTTCCTCCAAACTCCACACATGATCTGAAATTCCCGCCTCCATCGCAGGGCCACTCTCTTTTATTTCAACCCTAATTCTTTCTCTGCCAGCTTAACCGCATACAAGCACCTGATAAGCTTCTGAGCCCACGCAGGGAGAGGGCGTCGCCCATACTCCCAATGCTCGATGGCGCCTTTGGTGATCCCCATCTGTTCGGCCAGCTCTCTGCGGGTTTCGCACCCCAGCTTTAGACGTAACTCCTTAAATTCTTCCCGCGTCATAAAGGTTGTTCTCCAAAAGATATTTGATGGTCCCAGGATGCCACCGTCCGCCATTTTTGGTTGGGATCCCCAACTCTTTTAACTCTCGGGCTATCTTCCTGAGGCTCCAGCCCTGTGACCTCCATTCCTTTATTTGAGAAACAGTTTGAAGCTCTGCAGGGTTTTCGGTCAGAGTATCCCCTTCCCGGTCAAAGCCGTAAGGGGTAGGGGCATAAACCTCTCGGTGGGCTTTTTTGTGGGCCAGGGCCATGCCCGTTCGTTCGGCAATCAAGTTGCGCTCCAGTTCGGCGACGCCGGCCATCATGTTCAGGAAGAAGCGCCCCATGGCCGAAGCCGTGTTCAAGCTCTGGCCACCCATATCCACCAGGTGCAGGGCGATCCCCGATTTATCCCAGGCACGGCTTTGGTGCAGGGCGTCGGCCGCATCGCGGAACAGCCGGTCCAGCTTCAAGGCCACAATGTGCCCCACCTTCATAGTGCCCACAATGGCCAGCAGTTCAGTTCCTCCAGGGCGAGCCGATAGAGGTTTCGCGCCGGAGACGCCCTCCTCCCGGATCATGGCCACCACCTCCAGCTTGGCCATGGCACAATAAGCCCGCAGCCGTTCCTCCTGGGCCTCCAGGCTCACCCCCTGGGTGGATTGTTCCAGGGTGGATACCCGAATATAGCAGACGGCTTTTCTCATTTCTTTACTATCCCCGGCCCCAAATTAGCAAGGCCAGAACGATACCCCAGGCCACTATCACCCTGGCGTTATGCCAAGTTAGCATTTGAAAAGCGCCTCCTCGATTTCTCCAACTCGTTCGGGGTCCACGTCGTCCACCCCTTGAAAGACATAGACTGGGTTGCCCTCAAATTCTTTGATGCGCTCGTCGTTTCCACCCTCAGTATCGTAGTCCAGGACCATGACCTCAATTCCTTCCGTGTCGGCCATGACATGCTGTATCAGGCCACCCTCCATCGTGATAACCACTCTTGCCATGACCGCCTCCTTCCTAAAAAAGTTTTAACGCTTCTGATTTTTCACCTTCCTTGCCTCTTAAGATACTACACTGTAGTATGCTTGTCAAGGTGGCGTCCCTATTTTATTCATTGACATTTAGCTAAAAAGATAGTTAACTATCAGTATTATTTAGCTTATTATTATTTAGGCGCTTTGGCTATTTAAACACTTATAGGCATCGAGTTATGACAAACACGGATGACAATTTTGCCATGGCCGTCAGGGAGCTAAGGGGACCAGCCACCTCAGCGTCCAAGGACCGCGAACCAAAGGAACCTAAACCCAGGAAACCCAAGAAGAGTAAGGGGAAGAGGAAGGTTGCAGCAGCTCCTAGACCTGCTACCGATCTTTCCCTGGACTGCGCAAGACAAGCAGGTCTTCCTGCCGAAATTGAAGAAGTAGATGAAATCGACGAAAAGCAGCTAAAAACCCTACAAGAATCGCTAAGTTGTTTAAGTAAAAAAGCAATCCGGAAGCTCAAGAAGCTCTTAGACTCCGACAACGCCAGGGTACAGATGCAGACCGCATTAGGAGTGATAAGGACAGCAGTTCAGGCTCTAACCAGGGATACGTCACCCCAGGGCGCTGGCGCAGAAATTCACATCCATACCTCGTCACAGTCCACCGTCATCACCGGACCAAATCAGGCCCAGGCCCCAGGTCCGCCGCAGTCCGGCCAGCTTCTCCCAGCCAGGCGCACCGGGAGGCCGATCACCATCGTCAAATAAAAAGGAAGAGATGTACTAATCCGTCCGGATTCATACGGCTAAAGCCTTTGTCATTCCTACCTTCCCACCCTTACCGGTCACTGTCCTACGACGGAGAGCGCTGCCCCCCACCCCGCACCTCTTCACCTTTCAATCACCTCACCACGACGGCTCCCACCCTCACGACGTACCGCCCGCTGCCCACCGCCCACGCCACGCCCTCATGCAAGGGAGCAAAACCGGAAACCGGGGGACGGGACTCCAGTCCCCCCGGGTCAATATATAGGGTACAACCAAAAATAGAAAATTTGCCTCTAATACGAGGTCTTACGCTTGATTGGGGAAGGCGTAGGAAGGACAAGGGCGGCGGCGGATATTTCCGGTGACGGGACTACCGCCTGGGATGAATTTATAAGGAAACGTTGAGGAAAAAACCTAAAAAGTCGGCGCGGACTGAGATACAATTATGATAACCATATCAAATAGCAAATATTTTACTTGAAAAAGCGTATAGATAGCGAGGCTGTCGAAAAAGTCCTCTCGTATTTATCTTGATATGGGTTTGAGAAAAATTTGGCAGAAGATTTTTTGTGATCTTCGCGACTACTACCATTTCTCACATTCGATGGCTATTCTGAGTCCTTCTGCCTTCAAGTTTATGCGTATGCTAACCCATAGTTCATGATCTTTTCTAGGTTATGGACGAGGCAGAACATCAGCCATTGGATATTCACTTTGACTTTTCCCCTCAAAGTGAAGCGGTCTAACCGTTTGTTGGTCCGGATATTGGCAAAAACGGGCTCAACGATGGCCAGCCGTCGCGGATAGATTCTGCGTCCTTGTTCGGTATCGATTTTCTCCACCATCAGTTTGGAGAGACTTTCGCCGATGGGAACTGACAGTTGTTTGCGTTTGGCACCAGCTCCATAGATGCACTGAGGTCTTAGCGGGCAAGTCTGGCAATCTTTTTCTGTAGCAAAATATTTGCGGTAAAGGTGCCCATGGTTGAGCACTCGTTTAACCGCCAGTTTCAGGACCTTCCCGTTAGGGCAGATATACCGGTCCAAGGTCTCATCATGGTGAAAGTCTTTTAAAGTAAATCTTCTCACCTGGCGTCGCTTCTGAGTGGCGAACCTTGGGTCCCGGTTGCGGAACTTTCTGTCAGGAATATAGGCATCCAACCCTAACTCCTGGCACTCCTGCAAATTGACCTGAGTATGGTAATTGCTGTCGGCGGTAAAAATCTTCCCCATAAAGTAGCCCGGTCCATGGCCAAGACTCTGTAAATTCGCCAGGGCTCCGGTCAACATGGGCGGGATATGGCCGTGGTCTTGGCCATTGCCGAAAGCCTCCCCATGAACAATCACTTGGTGCTTGGCATCAATGCGGGCCTGGCTATTATATCCCTGGACCGCACCGTGGGAAGTCATCATGGTGGCCGAGTCATTGTCCGTAATGTTACTCTGCTTTTCTCTACCAGCCGCACCCTGCTTGGGCTGGTTCTTGGTCAGCCATTGATCAAGCAGCTCTGCCTTCTTTTGTAATTTCTCCACCTGCTGCTGTCGGCTGGGGCCTGAACCCCTGGGGCCGGGAGGATCATCCTGCCCTCGGTCGGTTTGTATCTGCTCAGCCAGCAACTGCGCCACCTGGGCCTCGATCTTCTGCTTTTTCTTATTGAGCTCGGGAAAAGTGCCGCTCCATTCTTTGGAGGCATTGGAAGGCAGTTTGCAGCCGTCCAAGGCAAACATAGTCCCGCCCAACAGGTGCATCTCTTCACAGACCAGCAGCACATCTCGAAAAAGGGGCAGAATCTCGTCCTTCATGGAAGAAACAAAGGCGGCAATGGTGCTGTGATCCGGATGCTGACCGCAGGCTAAAGCCATAAAAACTACATTCTCCCGGCAGGCTTGTTCGATCTTCCGAGAAGAAATCAGCCCCCGAGAATAGGCCAACAACACCACTTTCAAGAGCACCTTGGGGTCATACGCGGCCCTGCCGGTCTCATCATTGCGGTATTTGCCCTGAAAGATGGACATATCTAAACGCTGGTCCACCAGGGTATGAATGGCGAACTCCAAGGTGCCCGGCATTAACTGGTCTTCCAAAGAAACCGGTAAGAGTACTCTTTGCTGATAATCGTAGGCTTTATATCTGGCCATGGCTTATCCCCCAAAAAAGTCATTGGCCAAGGATAGCACACAACAGCTATTTGTTAAAGATTATGGTCTGTTAGATGTATTTTTTGGGTGGATCATGGAGACAAACATCGGGAAAGAAATGATCGAGAGATACCTTTTTCGACAGCCTCAGCAGTTATCTTTAAAATTGATGTCTTGCAACTGCTTGAGGCATGGTTCTTCACAATTGCCGTGGGGTAACTATAAAAGTTATCTATTCCTCCCAGCCCCGGAGGACCCGGGCAGGAAGGATGATAGGGATCCTCTCCCAGGTACTTGCTCCATTCAGACAAGGGCGGTTTGCTGGTCATTCGGCCGCAAGCCTCCCGGATCAAGTCCTCGAGCTGCCAGCGCCACAGGTGGGATATACCGTCCCGGATGGCAGAGGCCAGGAGTTTGCCATCTGTACTGAAGACCACATCCTCAATTACTACCTCATGGGGGCATTGGCCAACCTCTACCTCAGTGGCAACTTCCCACACCCTTAACAAAGCCCGGCAGGGAGAATCCACAAGCTGTCTGGGCCCGGACAGGCCTTCACATCGGGGCACCGCTACCGGCAGACGCTCTGGCCCTGGGGAACAAGCTACCTGTCTTAAGAATAATCTTTAAAAAAAGAAGAGTATTTATAAAAATATTCGGAAAATCTCTTTATTTTCAGCGAAAGCATTGTT
>JBAZOY010000109.1:0-6141 GCA_041648505.1 Syntrophales bacterium
CCATGCTTGAATACGTGGTGGCTACTATCGATGTCAAAGAGCAGAAACTAAAACTTTTCCTGGACAAAAAACAGGTAGAGGAATTCGATTACAAACTGCGATAACACAGTTGAGTGTCAGCAATGTCATGGCACAAAAAATCGTTATCGATGTCCTGGCACTCAACATATAATAACTAACAATGCAGTGAGTCATTTTTAAAGAAGTTTTCCTATATTCTTGATTTCGGCTCGGTGATTATGTATTCTGTATTTGTGAAAAATTGTTAGAGATTTACTCTGAGAGTCTGATTTTTTAAGATTATAATCAGGAGGTCCATATGGCAATTGTAACCGTTTCCAGAGGTTCGTTCAGCAGGGGGAAAAATGTGGCTGAGAAGTTGGCCAGACAATTAGGATACGAATGCATTTCGCGTGAAATTCTTCTTGAAGCCTCGGAGGAATTCAATATTCCTGAGATTAAACTTGTCCGGGCAATTCATGATGCTCCGTCAACTCTCGAGCGTTTCAGCCATGGCAAAGAGCGCTATATAGCCTATATTCGAGCAGTTCTTTTAAAACATGTTCAGAAGGACAATGTGGTTTATCATGGATTGGGCGGTCACTTTTTTCTTCAGGGGATTCCGCACGTGTTCAAACTAAGAATTATTGCGGATATGGAATATCGGGTTAAAGAAGAAATGAAGCGTGAAAATATTACTGCGGAAAAAGCTCGATATATTTTAAAAAAAGATGATGAAGAAAGGCGAAAATGGAGCCTTCAGTTGTACGGTATGGATCCCTGGGACAGCAGACTTTATGATATGGTCCTTCATATTGGCAATCTCACTGTTGATGATGCAGTGGCTATATCCTATTTCACTGTTAAAAAACCATGTTTTCAAACAACACCTGATTCCCAGAAGATTCTTGGCGATATGTTGTTAGTGGCAAAAGTTTATGCGGCTTTGGTAAAAATAGCGCCGTTTGCAAAAGTGACGGCAGATGACGGAATTGTCTATATTAGCAATTTGGATAATGAGACGACGAAAAAAACGGTTCTTTCAGATATAAAAAGTATTGCGGAAAAAGTGGAAGGCGTCAAGGATGTGCGTTTTTAGATGACGATTCTTTACCCTTATAGAACATGGAAAAGTAATAGATTTATACTAGAGTAAATAGAGAGGGTGCATCAGCACGCTATATAGCGGATACCGTACAATTTAGAGCAAAAGCCAAATAAAATAGTATGGCCCTTCAATTAGACTTCATCTCGCTTAAGGCAAATGCGTAGAGTAAAAAGGAATCCCTCGAATGACTGACAAAGTAGTTATAGCACCAAACAGGTAATTGCGTATCAAAAAGAGCAGTGAGACGTAGTATTGGAGCGTTGGAGTCGGCAGTTTGAGCAGATTCGACTCGAGGACAGGCTTCTTAGACGCCAGAAGGAAGGCGAGGAGATCGACTTGGACGCGGCTGTGGAGGCCTTATCCGATTACCGGGCAGGCCAGCATCTGTCGGAACGGGTGTTCGCCCGGCTGAGGCGAGACAAACGGGATATCGCGCTGCCTTCCTCATCGATTTGAGCGGGTCCACAAAGAGGTGCATCAATGAGATGGAACGCGCCTCACTTCTAATCATGAGCGAGGCTCTGGAGGTCCTCAAAGACCGTTTCGCTATTTACGGATTTTCTGGGCAGACCCGAAAACGCTGCGAACTCTACCGAATTAAGGGCTTTGACGAGGCTTATGTGGAAGTTATCAAGAGGCGCATCGCCGATTTGAAACCGCTCGATTACACCCGATTGTCCCCCCCCCACCCGGCACGTGGCAGGAAAACTCAACGCCGTTCAAGCGCGCACGAAACTCCTGATCGCCTTGACGATGGAAAACCGGACGATTACGATGGATACAATGGGGATTACGGCATTGAGGATACGCGGCAGGCACTGATCGAGGTCAAGAATATGGGCAGCCGTCCCTTCTGCATCACTATCGACAAGGCCGAGCACAGGTATCTGTCCCATATGTACGGGGCCGTGAACTAAGTGTTCATCGACGACTTTTCCAAACTTCCCCTCAAGGTGCTGGAGATTTGTCGCAAGCTGGCGGCATAAACGGTCTTGAATTCAAAGTTGTCATTGATGTCTTGTGAGCCTGGTCGCTCTTGATACAAAAATATACGAGGTTGATGTTGAGCTGGAAGATATATTTTGCGAGATATCGAAGAGATATGAGGCCCAATTTTTGTAAATAGGCGTGGATATGGATCTTTATTTTTATCCGGAATCTTACTTCAAAATATTTTATCCGATATAGCTTGGAAGGAGGTTGGTCGAAAATTCTATGAGTTGCCGGATCCTTGTGATTGATGATGATTTAGTGGCTTGTGAGGTTTTACAGGAAACCCTTTTAAGAGCGGAATATGATGTTGATATATGTACTTCTGCCAGGGAGGCCCTCGGAAAAGACTTATCTTCATACAATCTTTTAATCAGCGATATACGTATGCCGGAGGTAGATGGTCTTAATTTACTGCATCAGGTTCAGAAGCAATGGCCGGAATTGCCTGTAATCATGGTAACCGCATACGGTTCTCTGGAAACCACCATGGAAGCCCTACGCTTGGGCGCATCGGATTATATCAGTAAACCATTTTCGCCGGAAGCCATCCGTTCTAAGGTAAAAAAGGTTCTCGATGTAAGGGATCTGAAGCAGCGGCATCTGTTAGTTCGCCCTGAAACCTCAGAGGAACCTCAATTTATAGGTTCTTCTGCTGCCATGGTGGAATTTTATAAGCAGCTTGCACGTGTAGCTAATGCCTGGGACAGCGTTTTGATCGAAGGTGAGAGCGGAACGGGAAAAGAACTGGCCGCTCGAGCTCTTCATCAATTAAGTGCACGACGCGGGAGTCCTTTTGTGGCGCTTAATTGTGGCGCCATTCCTGAGAACCTCATGGAATCGGAACTATTTGGCTATGAGAAAGGAGCTTTTACAGGAGCGGACAGATCCCATGAGGGCTTGCTTGCTTCCGCGCAGGGAGGAACCTTTTTTTTAGATGAAATTACAGAAATGTCCACTGCACTCCAGGGAAAACTTTTGCGTTTTATGCAGAACAGAGAAGTACGGCGGCTCGGTGGTCATGAGGTAAAGCATGTTGTTGTTCGGGTGATAGCCGCTGCAAATCGGGATGTTGATGAGGAAATAAAAAAAGGCCGCTTTAGAGCTGACCTGCTATATCGCTTTGTAGTTCGTCTGCACGCACCGTCGCTTAAGCAACACAAGGAAGATTTGCTGCAACTTGTAGAATATTTTCTGAAAAAGTGGGGTTATACGTCTATTAATATTTCCGATGAAACTATGGAATGCATGATGACATATGACTGGCCGGGCAATGTCCGTGAACTGGAGAATGTCCTCCGACAAACATTGCTAATGTCGCCTTTTTCTATGATTTTTCCGGAGAACTTACCGGAAAGATTCCGAAACCGGAGTGATAAGGAACTTGCTCAATTGCCACCTCTGGAGGAAGCGGAAAAGAAACAGATTATTCAGATGTTAAATACGACCTCATGGAATCAAACACGAGCATCACAGTTGCTGGGTATTGATCGAAAGACGCTTCGAGCTAAAATACAGCGTTATGGATTAAGCAAGGATAAATCATTATCGGGAGAAGCCTTTCCGGACATTACATCAAGAACAGGGAAATAAAGAACGACCTCGGTGCCGTTATCCGGATGGCTTTTTATCTCAAGACGGCCGCCGTGTAACTTGGCGGCAATGCCATTTACTATAGCCAGTCCCAGTCCGCGCATTCTTTCATCTTTGTGAGTACTAAAAAAGGGGTCACAGACTTTTTTTATCAATTCGGGGGGAATGCCGGAACCGTTATCTTTTACCGATATTGTAATGAATTTGCCGTCCGGCAGGACAGATGCGGAAATGCTTATTTCACCTTTTTGGGGTGTAGCTTCCACTGCATTTTCTATAAGATTCAGGATGGCTATCTGAAAGCGATAACGGTCAACATAGAGAGGGGGTATATTATCTTCTACATTAACGCTGAGATGGATATCCGCTTTAACTATTAGTGGTTCAACGAGAGGCAGCATTTCATTTAAAAGCTCGTTAGTGGGTATCGTTTCGAAATGCGGCTCCGGCAAACGAGTGGCACTGCGCACATTCTGAATCACTGTATCCAGTCTTTGCGTCTGCTGAACAATGAGTTCCAGTTTACGACCCACATCAGGCGGCCAATTACCGCTTTCCAAAAGAAGTCTTGCCATTCCTGCTATTGAATGAAGTGGTGTGCCAAGTTCATGAGCCAGATTAGCCGTTAAATATCCAAGCTCTGTAAGTTGCTGGAGTTGATTTACCTCTTTTTGCAACTGAACCACATTATGGGTAGCATCCTGTATTTTCTTTTCCAGCGAAAGGTTAAGTTCCTGATACTGAGCAAGTACCTGTTCAATTTTATCGGCCATCGCATTGTAATGGTCCGCCAGTTGTTTCCATTCATCCCTTCGGTTAATGTTAATACGCCTGTTATACTGTCCAGCATGGAATTCATCAATTGCGCCGATAATTCTTTTCAGCGGACGCCTGATAATCCAGCCTTGACTTAGATACAAGAGAAGCAGGATGAAAACTAAAAGTCCTGCACTGCTGAAAACAAGCAAGTGCTTAGCACGATTCAATATTTCTGTATTGGTCTGAGAAAAGGCAATCACACCGACAACAACCCGATTTTTATTGCCTTTTCCCGGCAGTATATCGGATTCTAAAAGACCAAGCGCCGGTCCACCCTCAGTATTTAATTTAACATGAAAAGGTTTTGTTTCCTTAGCAACCGTGTCCACCAAAGTTTCAGACCAGTTATACTGAACACGGTTTGCTCCGGCAATATAATCGATATCATCATTTACAACAGAATAAATATCTATTCTAGCTAGGTGGACGTCACTTTGTATCTGTTCTTTCAAGGCTTTATCCAGGACTGATAAACCGTAGCGAGTAGGAAAGCTTTGATAGTACATAATAACTGTTTTGGCAACATCACTAAGCCTTTTGATCTGATGGTCAGTCAATATTTTGTCCAGCGCTCTTACCTGTACCCAGCCCCAGACAGACATGGTAACAGCCAGTCCTAATATGGTAACTATCATAAGACGAGTACGAACGCTCATTAGACACCCTCTCTCTTTTTGTAAAATCTTAGCTTACCGGAGGCAAGATTGCAAATCGATTCAGCAAATAATCAAATGATCGGAAATTTCGAAGTAAATCCGATTCATACAAGAAAAACCGTTTAAAATCATATTAAAGCAACTTTTGAGTATAAATAATGATGGACTTGTAAAAAGTCCATCGACTTTTGCAAAAAATGTATTCAATTGAACCTATTAAGGTTTTTAAGAGATATAAGTTAACGGGTAAAAAGGTCAAAGAAAAAAACAGATGAATATGAGTTAAGGAAAGGGTTTAAAAGTGGTTACTAAAAATTGGGGTACAAAGATAATCTTTGTACCCCAACAGCATGCAGAAATTATTTTTGGAAAGAAGAGTGATTTTTATTTAGCAGCTTTTACTGGTTCTTCAGTAGGCTTTACTTCTTCTTTTGCAGTAACTTTCTTTTTGGTGTGGGTTTTTTTATTTACAACCTTTGTTACTTTAGAAGCTACATTTTTACCATCTTTCGTTACATAGCTGACTTTTACTTTATCCCCGGCAGAGATCTTTGAACATGCTTTTTCTAAAGAAAACTCCATAGCCTCAGTTTTTCCTTTTACATGGCGATCGATCTTCAGCATGGTATCGGAGATTTCAGTAACTTTTCCCGTGGCACTCATCTTGGTTTCTTTTTCCATTGCTTTGGCAGGCACAGCAGCAGCCGGATCAACCGGAGCAGCTTTAGCTTTGGTTGTCTCAACCGCAAAAACCGAACCGCAGAAAATAAAAGATACTGCTACCATCAACACTAATAAACGTTTCATATGACTCTCCTTGTTTTGTTAAATTATTAAATCTTTTTGGGTTACTTTATTGGCTATGTTTTTGCCGTCTTTTATGATGTAATTAACTTCTACCTTAATCCCTGCCTTAATCTTCTTTACCGGTTTTTCCAAGGTAAATTCCATAATTTTCGGTTTTCCCTTTACGGT
>JBAZOY010000110.1:0-5867 GCA_041648505.1 Syntrophales bacterium
CACCAAGATGGGAGCAAGCATGAATGGGTACCCGGGAGAAAATGGGATCTGATCGTGACGATGGACGATGCAACAAACGAGCATTATTCCATGTTTTTTGTGGACGAGGAAGGAACGGCGAGCAGTTTTCAGGGGGTTCGGGAAGTGATAGTTCAACGGGGTTTGTTCAGCTCTCTGTACACGGACAGGGGAAGCCACTACTGGTTCACGCCCAAGGAGGGGGGCAAGGTGAGCAAAACACAGCTCACCCAGTTCGGCCGCGCCATTAAACACCTTGGGATTCAGATGATCGCAGCCTATTCTCCAGAGGCCCGGGGACGCAGCGAGAGGGCTTTTGAGACTCACCAGGGCCGGCTCGTGAAGGAGTTGGCCTTTCATGGGATCACCGATATGGATGCCGCAAACCGATATCTGTCCCAGGAGTATAAACCAAGTTTCAACACCGAGTTTATGCAGCCACCTCCTGAAGAAGGGTCAGCGTTTGTTCCTTGGATCGGGGAGAATCTGGATGACATCCTTTGCGAACAAGAGGAACGAACCGTCAGTGCCGACAACTGTGTCAGTGTGGATTGTTATAAACTGCAAATCCCGCCGAACAAATATCGTTGCCATTACGTCAGGGTAAGAGTGATGGTCCATCGGTATCGGGATGGTTCTCTTGCCATCTTCCACGGCCCGCGAAAACTGGCCGATTATGACAAACACAGGAAACTCATTGAAGTAACAACTAAAAAGGCGGCGTAACACAACGGAGTTACCCAGAAAAATGATTGAGGAAAGCGTAAGTCCGCCGCTCACCTCCTGTTCTCAAAATGAGGTCCTCTGAAAGAACAGAAAAAGCGGACAATTCATTTGCTACGAAACCGGACAAATCTATTTGTTGCTAACAGATATCATTTTTTTTATTAAATGGATACTTTGTATCCGGATGATGTTCCTGATACATTCATTCTGCATACAAGTTATCCATAAGCTGCTTGATATAAAATATTAAACCTTTTTAAAATCCAATCTTGATATCTTATATATTTAAGATGTTATAAATTATTACAATCTTTTTTTTAACCATTGGCACACGTATTGCTGTTATAGAGACAAGATAGAAACCAAGTTTGTTAGTAGAGTATGCATCAAAAAACAGAATATAAGGAGGCATTATGAAAAAAGGATTTTTGGTAATTTTGGCGATAGCGGCAGTTGTTGCCTTAAGCGTTACGGCTTATGCAGGCTGGGGAATGATGGGATATGGACCGGGCGGAGGACAGTGCCAGGGAATCAGAGGCGGCGGCTATGGCCCCGGTTCCGGAAACATGATGGGAAACATCAGCGATGATGAAGCAAAGAAAATTAACGACGAGCGCGACACATTCTTCAAGTCAACCGAAGATTTAAGACAGGATATTTATGCAAAGGAGATGGAATTAAACAGCGAGCTTGCCAAAAAAAATATCGATACTGAAAAAGCTTCAAAGCTCCAGAAGGAGATATCCGAGCTTGAATCAAAGTTCGACCAGAAACGGCTTGACCACATGATAAAGATGAAAAAGCTTAACCCTAATTTAGCAAGGGGTTTCGGCGGCGGACGCCCCGGAGTGCCCTGCGGCAGGTAATATCAAGTCAGGAATTTATTATTAACCCCTCCGTCACGGATTTGATGTTTTAAAAAGAAAATATAGAAAGCGTAAATGACCGGCTGCCTTGCAAGTCATTACCCCCTTGGCATCCGGTCATCCGCATCTTTTCAATATCCGTGATTTAATATACTTGCGCCGGAGGAACCTTTACTGAAAAGAATCATGTAGAGCATTAACAGGTAAAGGACTACGGCAGACACAGCAAAAAGCTTGAAGTAGTAACCCAATGGCGCAAGAATTACTACCGTCCCAAATTCCGATATTGATTTCGGGTGAGGAGTCGTTTAAGCGGTCATTGTCTCAAAAATCAGGTTTTCAGTGCGATACCACTGTCCCTCAGAAGCTCGATTTTTTATTCTGCTTCAAATCAGCAATAAAACCCAATTTTCAGGCACATCTCTCCTCTCCATTGTTCCGCCACAACAAACAAGTTGCCCAAGGCATTGACGTTGACTTAAGATTACAGCATAAGGATAAAAATATGAGCAAAAAAAAGACGTTTTTTATGACAACCTGTTGTTGTTTTCTGGCTTTATTTCTTGTTGTTGCCGCCTCAGGCTGCGGCCTTTTCATAAAAACAATTCCGAAAGGTGAAATTATGGGAAAGGCGCCTGAGGATAAATATATAATGATAGACGATGTAAATTATCATTACCTGGAATATCCCGGAACCGGGCGGGATATTTTTCTTTTGCACGGTTTAGCTTCTTCGGCATATACTTGGGAGAAAGTTATTCCATATCTGACCGGGCAGGGATATCATGTCTGGGCGCTTGACATGAAAGGATTCGGCTGGTCGGATAAGCCGGAAGATGCAAAATACGACACCGTTACGCTCATGCAGGAAGTGAACAAGTGGATGGAGGCTATGGGGCTCAAGGATGTTGTTTTTGTCGGCAACTCTTTGGGGGGCGCAATCGCTGTTCTCATGGCTCTTGAACATCCCGACAAAACAGAACGGATTGTCCTGATCGATTCGGCAGGATACCCGATAAAAAAGCCTTTTATTATAAGAATGGCAAAAATGCCGCTTGCCGGGGAGATCACAAAACTTTTCTTCGGGCGATGGGTTGTCGAAAGAACTCTGGAAGAGGTTATGTTCAATGATGATAAGGTCACCGAAGAACAGATAGATGCGTATTATGAAAGAATGTCCACCGAAAACGCCCTGGATGCTCAGGTCGCGCTTGCCAGATCGATTGATTTTGAGGCTATGAGCGTCTATACAAGAAGAATTCCTGAGATTAAAAACCGCACCGTTATCATATGGGGAGAAAACGACGAATGGATTCCTCTGGAATCGGGATATAAATTCAGAAAAGACCTTTCAAATTCAACGCTTGTAATATTACCTGAATGCGGGCATATTCCACAGGAGGAAAAACCCGAACTTACGGCTAAAAGCATTATAGATTTTATTGAGAAAAGGTAAATGATATGGATGAGAAATACTACGGGTGGAGCAAGGAACTTGGAATTTCTCTGCTTGATAAGCTGAAGGCTGATTTGAAATCGGCGATGCTGAAAAAAGACGAGCTGGTCAGAAATACGGTCCGGCAGATCATGTCGGAATATCCGAAGCTGACGGTTCCCCTGACACTTGAGAGCGGGAAAAAATCGTTCAGGCTGAAAAAGGGCGAAGAAATTACGGACGATGATATTCTCGGAATTATAAGAGGCCTTGTAAAATCGGAAAAAACCGTTCTTGAGCTTACAAAAAAAGAGACTTCAGGATATCTTGAAATACTGTCGACATATCTTCCTCAGATGGCGGACAGGGAAGAGATTGAAGCGTGGATAAAGGTGAGCATAGATTTTTCACAGTACAAAAATTCGATGCAGGCTATGGGAACCGTAATGAAACATTTCGGAAAACTGGCCGACGGGAATCTCGTCAAGGAGATTTTGGGGAATATCGATAAAAAATAATGATTATTCAACATAAACGCATAATTTCATGGGTGTTGTCCCTTCCTTATTCCAGGTTTTCATTGATTGAGGCCTTGATTTGACTCTACCAATTGCAAAAGAAACCATCGACGGCAAGACGGTCTTTCTTGTGGATACCAATGCCCTGATGGCCTGTTTTGACTCAGGCATTACCGAGGAACTGGTTAAGAAACTGGCCAAACGCAAGCCCCTTCGTGCGGTTTTCCGTGATGACGCCTTTGGCAGTGACAGCGTCAAGATCAATGTGGAACAGATATTCAAGCTTCTGTCACCTGGAACGGAAGTAAAGTCAATTTAAGGGGTGCGGTATGAACCACGAAGATTTAACCACGAAACACACGAAAAAGGCGGATGAACGTTCTCTTCTTGATCGTGTCGTCCTGATTTTAGAGCAGGCTCGCGCCAATGTGGTCAGGGTGGTCAACAGCAGTATGGTGACGGCCTACTGGCTGATCGGACGAGAAATAGTATTGGAGTTACAATCAGGTGATGAACGGGCGGAGTATGGCAAGCAGGTTATTGAAACCCTTTCCAAACAGCTTACCCAGCGGTATGGCAGCGGTTACTCTGTTACTAATTTGCAGTATTTTAGAAAGTTTTATCAGGCATATACCGCACGATCCCCAATTGCACACCCGGTGGGCGCAGAATCTTCCATTGTGAATAGTTCCATAGAGATTTCACGCCCAATGGGTGCTGAATTGACTATTTCAGGGAAAAAACATCCAACGGGTAGCGAATCCATTCAGAGTTTCTCACCGCAGCTTTCCTGGTCCCACTATCGAGCACTTATGCGGGTTGCCAAACCGGATGCCCGTGATTTCTATGAGCGTGAGGCTATTGAAGGCGGATGGGACAAACGGTCGCTGGAGCGGCAGATTCATTCGCACTTTTACGAACGGATGCTGGTAAGCCAGCGCCCGCAGCAGATGGCTGAATCTGCACGTCGGGAAGTTGCGCCTCGCAAGGAAGGAATCGAGTCCTTGAAGAATCCGTATGTCCTGGAGTTCCTGGGGCTTCCGGAAGTGTCCTTGTTGCATGAAATGCAGTTTGAATCGGCAATCATCACTCACCTGCAAACCTTCCTCCTAGAGCTTGGCAAGGGATTTGCTTTTGTGGCTCGTCAGAAACGCATGCGTTTTGAGGATACCGACCTCTATATTGATCTGGTGTTTTATAACTGTATCCTCAAATGCTATCTGCTGATCGACCTCAAAATAGGAGAGATATCGCACAAGGATGTGGGACAGATGGATGGCTATGTCCGCATGTTTGACGATTTATACACCGCCAAAGACGACAATCCCACCATTGGCCTTATCCTCTGTGCAGAAAAGAATGAAGCTGTGGCGAAGTATTCCGTTCTGAATGACCGCAAGCAGATTTTCGCATCGAAGTACATGCTTTACCTGCCGACCGAAAAGGAATTAGCACTGGAGCTGGAGCGAGAACGGCGGCTGATTGAAGCGCATCTGGCCGAACAGAAACAACTCACCCTATCCGATAGGAACGATAATATAAATGCAGAATAAAAGATAATCAGACAACCAGCCAAAACTCCATCTGCCCGGTGGAGAATTTGCAATGGCAACACAAAACATAAAGCGTCTACGGAAATATCGAGGCACTCAATGAAATTGAAATTCAAAAAACAACCCTTCCAGACCGACGCCGTTAATGCGGTGGCGGACTGCTTTGCCGGACAGCCGAAAAGCGAAGGGCTCACCTATCGGATAGATCCCGGTAAAACCGGAAGCACCAGCAAAAGTGGTCAAACCCAACCTGGCATTGACTTTTCTCAGTCCGGCTTTAAGAACCGTGAACTGGTTCTTACGAAGGATCAGCTTCTTGCGAACATACAAGCCGTACAGCAACGGCAGAATCTCCCTCAATCGACCTCGCTATACAGCGACAAGGTCTGCGCAGTGAACCTCGATATCGAGATGGAAACCGGCACCGGGAAAACCTATTGTTATATCAAGACCATGTTCGAGCTGAACCAGCGGTATGGCTGGTCAAAGTTTATCGTTGTTGTGCCGTCCATAGCGATTCGCGAAGGGGTTTATAAATCTTTCGAGATTACCGCCGAACACTTTATGGAACAATACAACAAACGCGTCCGCTTCTTTATCTACAATTCAAAACAGCTTCATCACCTGGAACAGTTCTCCTCCGATGGTGGCATCAATGTCATGATAATTAATGTCCAGGCATTTAACGCACGGGGCCAGGATGCCCGCCGTATTTATGAAGAGCTGGATGATTTTCAGACGCGAAAACCTA
>JBAZOY010000111.1:0-5847 GCA_041648505.1 Syntrophales bacterium
TCGTCACCTGTCCTGATAAGAATCATGAGTCCCGGATTCTCCCGGACAGTAAAAGCGGACAATTCATTTGCTACTAAACCGGACAAATCTATTTGTTGCTAACAGGGTTTTTGAACTTGTCGGCCATTCCGTTGTGTATTCAATATATATATCCCACCGCCTTCTATTGCCTGACCTCGTCAACGGCTGTTATTGATCATCTATTGGTCAGCAGCAGTTTGTATGTCCCACCTTTCTAAACCCCAGACACAAGCTTATTTTGATAATCTATGTCTGACGGTTTGAAGAAACGGGCCTTTGAAAATCTCATGCAGAGAGAATATAGGCCAGGAAAAATACGCGGTATAATGATCCCGTAGCATTTAGGCGCTCGGCCATTTCTTCAAAGGACAGGATAATGGGGATGGAATGACGCGACAGCATTTTTCCCGATAGAGAACTATCTTTTGGTGACAATGCCATTTCGTTCACATCACCTCAGGAAGCCGGGGAAACAGAAAATTTCTTTCGTGATGATCCGATTTGAAGGAAGGTCGTTCTTTCTCATGCGTTTGTAAATTTTTATGTGTTGAAGGTTGATAGCTTCTGCCTTTTTCTTTGCCGAGAATTGGGGAGATATGGCATTGATGAACAGAGGTCAGATTTTGGGAAATGGATTAAGTCGCACCAGTTTAGATATTCAGGAAATATGTTGTCAGCAGTGCCACCTGCAAGAGTGTTTTTTTATTTCATTCTGATTTCTTTTTCGATGGCTTGAGCCTCTTTTGGGGTTGTAATCGTTTCCGGGTTGAAAACATTATTTAGTTAGGCGGCAAAGTTTGAGGCAATTCGTGTATTTTAGTCATTGACATATAGAATTTTGTGGATATACTAATCTTATAAGATTTACTTCCTGGGAATGTTTGTCTACATCAAATCATATGACGCTGTTTGCTCCCGGTTGCTTGTAAGTAGTGTCGTCCACCTCAAACCACTTTACTAAACTAATACAAAATTTTAGTTTAATTGTCGTTTAGTCAAACTTATCCAAATAAAATCGTGGAGGATCTATGGGAGGGTGGTGCCTCAAATTACCTGTATGGAGGGAGATTCCTCGTGCGGGACATTTCTCTCCGGGGGATCTGTTTGAAGGTTTATCCCCCATTAAAAAGTGATGTTTTGTCAGTTTCAATTTACTCAAATTTTATTTGGAGGTGAACTATGAAAGACACGATGAAATTGAAAGGCAAAGAAATATTTGACTATCTTACACCTAAACAGGTGGAAAAGATCAGCAACTCTGCCGTAATTATCCAATGCAAGGCGGGAGAACCTGTATATGAAAGGGGGGAAAAGGCTACTCATTTTTTTATTGTACTGAAAGGGAAAGTCTCTCTGGTCTATCCTGTAAAAAAAGGGATGAATGTTACTATTGATGAACTGACTGCGGGTAACATGTTTGGGCTAAGTTCCTTTTTCGAAATGGATCATCATTATTATCTGTCTGCTCAATGCTTGGAAGACTCAGAAATTCTGAAAATAAAATTTGAGACCTTGAAAAGACTTATGGAGGAAGAGCTTTTACTGGGTTATATGCTTCAAACTAAGATTTCTGAAGTCTATTTTAAACGCTACATAAATGCCATGAAAAACCTGAAGGCTGTTGTTTTGGAATATAAGTGAAAAATAGCTGGTAAACTTTAACAGTCAAACACTTTTAGGGCAGTCGATTGCAGTAATTGATTTTTAGGCGGCAATCGTTGTCTTTCAGGGGATTGTGTGAAAGATAGTCTGAAGGATCGAGAAAGGAGGTGATAATAATGAAAGCGGGAATCTTTTTTACAGGATCAGGTCCAATACTCGTCCTAACCTCTTACGACTCACTTTTGGAGACGAACCTCGTGGAGAAGTTTCGTGTGAAGGGAATCAAGAAGTTTATTGCATACGAGGTGCCTGTTGAGTTGGTCAAGCAGATTTACGGGACCCACTTCAATGTCGTCTTGAATGATCTTAAACAGCAGGATGACCTTCGAGTTATGGATTATAACGGTCATCATGTCTTTTACAGCTTTTCACTCAAGAAGCTTGGAGAGCCAATCTACTGTGAGGAGTAGCTTCTTGAACCGGGGAAGACCGGGGGCACTAGTGGGGGATCGCTGGTGACGAAAGCTTGGGTTTATTAGGGTTTGACATTATCACTAACCTAATTTCGCCTAATCGGCCAATGAACCGGGAGGTATTCTTCTCCAGCACCATTTCAAAGCTTGAATGGGGGGGTACCATCTTGAAAGAGTATTTGTGATGCAAGCTTGTGGAAAATCTATATAACGGCTGTACGCATGGGTGTAGATATTGTTATGTTACCGCCGTTCTTCGCTTGTCGGCAATAGGGGGCTAAGTTAACGCTTTTTGTTCTTTGTTATTGGCGCTTTTCCTTTAAAAGGGTTTTTCCCCAAAAACCTTAGATAAAAGGAGCAAGCGCCATGAAGCTGGAAATTACGGTAAACGAAGTTACGGAGATTTTCAAGGAGATTCAGCAACGCCCGGAGCAACTTTTTGAGATGATACGGTTGGACATCAAAGAAGTAGTCGGAGATTATCTGACGGCAATGATGAATACAGAGCTTACCCATTTTCTGGGAAGAGAGCCCTATGTTCGGAATGCTGGAGATGTGAATTATCGTAATGGTTCCTATGGCCGCGGCTTTACCTTAAAGGGTAGAGGAGAAGTCCAGGTTAATGTTCCGCGGGATCGGAAAGGGAAATTCAAGACCACGGTTATTCCCAGAAGTAAACAGTATGAAGAGGAAGAAACCCGGGATTTCAGTCTCCTGTTTTTAGCGGGAGTCAGCACCCGAAGCCTTGCCATGATTTCTGAAAGACTGATCGGACGGAAGATTTCTCCGACAGAGATCAGTAGCACCAGCGGCGACCTCAACAGAGCGGTAGAGGCATGGCGCCGGCATGATTTATCAAAGAAGGCGGTAAATACCTCTTTATTGACGGTGTCCACTTTCATATGCGTCTGGGAAAGAGCATAGATACTGTTCCTGTCCTTGTTGCGGTTGGAGTTACGGAAACCGGACAGAAGCTTGTGTTGAGTATGCAATCGGGAGACAAGGAATCGTCATCATCATGGCGGGAGTTTTTTAAGGATTTGAAGGCCAGGGGATTGGACGATGGGAAAGTTACCTTGGGAATCATGGATGGATTGCCGGGATTGGAAGCCGTCTTCAAAGAAGAGTTCCCTCAGGCGAGGGTCCAGCGTTGCCAAGTCCACGTGGCACGGAATGTTCTGGCCAAGGTGCCGATAAAATTTAAGCAGGAAGTAGCGGACGATTTACGTTCCATCTTCTATGCCCCGTCGCAGGAGAAGTTCTGGGAATGCTTCGAGATATTCAAAAAGAAATGGCAAAAGGTTGTTCCTTCTGCCATGGATTGCATGGAGCGCAGTATTGACTCTTGTCTGACCTTTTTCAACTTTCCCTCGGAAGAATGGATTTCGTTAAGAACTTCCAACATTATTGAAAGGCTCAACAAAGAGTTCAGACGTCGGACAAAGACGATGGAGATAGTGGCCGGCGAGATGGCCTGTTACAGGATACCGGCCTATGTAGCTCTGAGAATGGAATTGCATTGGAGATCAAACCCTGCAGGAAGAGTACCTAAGAAGCTGCCTTTATTCAAAAAATTGACCTATGAACATTTTACACATAAATCTTGACAGTACCAAAAACCATAACGGGAGCAAGAGAACTATACTCGCGAAGAAATAGGCATTACCGAAAAACATTCGAATGAGGTATGTGCTTTTATTGCATTGATCCAGGAACCAAAATTGGTAAAATCCGCAGCCTTGAGAAAAGGATAATAGTAAACTTGCGGATAAATCCCTAAAATAAATTACAAGAAGATAGCTGATACTAATACAAAAAGTTAGTTTTTATTAATTCGGCTTAGAGAATCAATGTTTTGAAACCGGCTTCATAAATGTGCATTTTTAATAAACAAGTTAATACATCTTCAACTCGCAGTTGTTAACTGTCAATTTTCTAAACAACTACCGCTACAGTCCTCACATTATAGAGTTTAAAAAGTGTCATTCCAACCATTTACTTTTGGGAAAAACCGCTGGAGAAGCATCTCCGCCTTGCGACGATTCTTACCCAACTCTCAATACGATTTACCAAGTTGCAGCGTATACATTGATTTTTGAATTCCGAGCTTCCGCATTCGGGCACGCAGGGTTGAAGGATTGATGCCAAGAATTGATGCGGCACCCTTAGGCCCCTCAATTCTTCCTTTGGTTTCTTCAAGAATCTGGACGATATAATTGCGTTCAATATCTGCAAGACTCAGTCTTTGCGCTTTCGCTATATGCACGGCCTGGTAGCCGTTAAGGCCATCCATAAGCTGCAGAGAAGGCCCCTGGGTATTGATTAAAGCCCGTTCGATTACGTTTTCCAGCTCTCTAACGTTGCCGGACCAGTGATATTTTTGTAAAGTGTTCATCACGTCGGGTGGAATGAATTTAATCGGTTTCCCCATTTTTCTACTAAATTTATTAACAAACCAATTAACGAGCAAAGGGATGTCCTCTTTACGGTGCCGAAGAGGTGGTACCATGATGGGGAAAATACTTAAGCGGTACCAGAGGTCTCGGCGAAATTGACCTTGTTTGGCCCTTTGTTCAAGATCGAGGTTACTGGCTGCAATGACACGAACATTGACCTTGAGCGTGTGAGAACTGCCTATCCGTTCCAACTCACCTTCTTGAAGTACCCTAAGCAGTTTAGCCTGAGTTTCTAAGGGCAATTCGCCAATCTCATCCAGAAAAAGGGTGCTATCATTGGCAATTTCAAAACGCCCATAACGTCTGGCCTGAGCACCGGTAAAAGCGCCTTTTTCGTGACCAAATAACTCACTCTCGATCAGATTTAAAGGAAGTGCGGGGCAGCTTAGTTGCACCATTGGTCTTTCTCTACGGAGGCTCATGTCATGAATGGCCCTGGCGACAAGATTTTTCCCCGTGCCGGTCTCACCGAGTATGAGGACGGTAGTATCAATGGGGGCAATCTGTTTGATTTTGGCAAGTACTTCCTTTAGAGAAACGCTTTGACCGATTATTCCATGAAAATTAAATTCCGATTTAATTTCTTCCTGAAGGTAGGGGTGATCAGCTTCAAGAGGTTCTTCTATTGTCTCTGTTTCTAGGAACGCATCTTGTCCTACCTCCAGCTCTTTTTGTTTGTACGCCAACGCATTAGCGACTATATCCGCGAGGAGCCGCAGTCGCTGAACCGTTTCTTCCGGCCAATTGCGTTTGCTATTAACTGCCGAGATGGCGAGGAAGCCCATTATTGATCGGCCAACAAATACCGGAACCCATATAAAAGATTTAGTATCAAATCTCAGAAAATTCTGTTTGTCAAGATTTGCTTCATAAGGTAAATCTGCAATATTTGAACACTGAACGATCTCGCCATTTTTCAATCTATCGATAGCCCAGGGGAATGACCTGTCAGGGAAAGGGATAAAATTCGCCAGGGGTTCGATCCCTTCATTTGCCCACGAGTAAATGGAGCGGATAGCACTTCTATCCCCCCAGAATTGAACCAAGTGGCACCTGTCGACATCCAAGTACTGGCCGATTTTCTGAAGTCCGAACTCAATTATGTTATCAACTTCACCGGTGGCCAAATTAGCGTATGTGGATGAGATCTCCGACAGCAGTTTTTCGAACTTCAAAAATCCATCGGCCTGCAGATGTAATTTTTTGCTCATCAGTGCGTTGCCAAAGATTTCACTGACCAGACTTAACCAATAAACCACACTCTCGGACCAAGTTCTTTGTGAGCGAAAACAATC
>JBAZOY010000112.1:0-5771 GCA_041648505.1 Syntrophales bacterium
CTTTTCCGCTAATGTTGATAATGTAATTGAAAACCCCGCCTGTCTGCGCGATTGTATTAATCAGCTTCATGATTATTTCAACGGGAAAAGTAAGAGTTTTGATCTTGCTCTTGATCTTGAAGGCAGCGATTTTCAGAAAAAGGTATGGAATGAGATACTTAAAATCCCTTTTGGCAAAACAAAAACATACAACGACATTGCTAAGAAATTGGGTGATAAGGAAGCCGTAAGAGCTGTGGGAAATGCAGTCGGGAAAAATCCACTTGCCATTGTAATTCCATGTCATCGTGTGATCGGCAGCGATGGCAAATTAGTTGGTTATGCCGGCGGCCTCTGGCGTAAAAAATGGCTGCTGAATTTTGAAAACAAAGATTTCCAGGGCGAGCTGTTTGGCTAAATTCTATTTCGCAACAACTAAATCTAAAATCAACAATCTAAAATTATTTTCACTTATGTTTCGATTATTTTTTTTACTGCAACTGATAACTTTTCCTTATTGGGTTAATTCACAGAATCCGTATAATGTATATTTCGGAAACCTCCATAGCCACACTGATTATAGCGGAGGTGTGAGTAATCCAAGAAGGGCTTTCATCTATGCTAGAGATACCGCCCAATTGGATTTTCTTGCCGTGACAGATCACCTGGAAAGCATTTATTATTCTTCCTACGAATGGGATTCTACAAAAATTATGGCCAATGAAGCCACTTCAAATGGTACATTTGTCGGAATTGCCGGTTATGAATGGACTTCACCTACGTACAATCATTGCAATGTATACAATACTCCAGATATGGTGTCGGTTTTAAATGTGAACAACTGGAATGCTTTTGTTCAGAGTGTGGTGAATAAAATTCCTGCCTTCGCACAGTTCAATCATCCCGGCCTTACCGGAACCAACGGCTGGAATTCTCTTGCATATATGGGCGTATTGCCCGATTCGGTATTCGCCCTTATGGAAATTAATTCTGCTATTCAGGAAATTTTTTATACAATAGCTCTCGATAGCAACTGGCATGTTTCCCCATCGAACGGACAGGATAATCATGATGCCGACTGGGGAACCAAAGATGACGGACGCACCGGTATCTGGGCAAGCCAACTTAGCAGAACCGCTTTGTTTGACGCAATTAAAGCTGGACGTACATTTGCAACATTCGATAAGAATGCTTCTGCGTGGCTTGATATTGGCGGATCACCAATAGGAAGCCGAATTCCGTACAGTTCAAATATACAAGTTCATGTTGTGCTGAACGATGCTAATGCTGAGTCGTGGAATTATATTCAACTGGTAGGGGCCAACACCCAGCTCTTCTGCAATATCTCAAATCACGGAGCTGCGCTGGATACAACTATTACGATTAATCCATCTGTTTCAAAATGGATTTATCTCCGGGCAAAACAGACCGATGAACAGTATATTTATTCGGCGCCATTTTACATTGTTGGATTGCCAACTGGTGTAAATGAAAATACTGAATCTGATAAAATAAAATTGTCCATCAGTCCCGATCCTCTTACAGAATTCTCGGTTATAACATTCAATACATTACAGCCAAAACATGTAACACTGAAAATATTTGATATTTTAGGAAGATGGATTTCAACCCTTTGTGATCAGAAACTTCCGGAAGGTAAACACAAATTTAACATTCCTTCCGCAATTTTAACCCAGGGAATATATCTTCTGGAATATAATGACAGTAGAGTGTGTAAGACAATCAAAATCATTCGCTGAAAATGATTTAGATATCAACTTATCTTCTTGACAAGTTTACATAACAAGCAATACTTTTTTCACGAAAAAGATAAATTATTTTTTCTATTTTTGTCAAAAAATAAATTATAATGACCGCCCAAAAAACCTCAATTCCCAAAGGAACACGCGATTTCGGCACAACTGAAATGGTTCGCCGTAATTATATTTTCGATACTATCCGTTCGGTTTTTCAACGCTACGGTTATAAACCTATAGAAACCCCTGCAATGGAAAACCTTTCTACATTGCTTGGCAAATACGGTGAAGAAGAGGACAAATTAATTTACAAGATCAGGAGCAATAAAAATTTCAGAGAAAGACTTTCAGATAAACAAGTCGAATTATTAGATTCCATTTATCCTCATTGGTTGCCTGATAAGTCTGAGAATGCCCTTCGTTACGACCTTACCGTACCCTTTGCACGTTACGTTGTGATGCATCAAAATGAAATTACATTTCCTTTTAAGCGTTACCAGATTCAACCCGTATGGCGAGCCGACCGTCCACAGAAAGGACGCTACCGTGAATTTTATCAGTGCGATGTGGATGTAATTGGCAGCGATTCGCTGTTGAATGAAGTGGAGTTAATACAGATTACAGATGAAGTGTTTGCTGAACTAGGAATGAGATTTTATACTGAAATCAAATTAAATAACAGAAAAATATTAAGTGGTGTCGCCGAGATTATCGGAATGCCGGATAAAGTTGAAGATATTGCAATAGCATTAGATAAAGTTGAAAAACTTGGAATGGGAAAAATAATAGTAGAATTGAAAGAGAAAAATATTATTAATGAAAGAAATTCAGGAATGATAGACCTTTATATTGATTCCTTTAAGTCAAAAATAAGTAATAATGATAAAATTATTTTTTTAAAAAATATATTAAAGGATTCTGACATTGGGAAAAAAGGCATTAAAGAATTAGAATATATTTTAAATTATCTTGATCAATTAAAAATTAATGTGACTCTGGATTACTCACTTGCACGCGGATTAAATTACTATACAGGAACTATCTTCGAAGTTAAATCTTCTGAAGCAGGCCTTACCTCAAGCATCGCCGGTGGCGGCCGCTATGATGACCTTACAGGTATTTTCGGATTGCCAAATGTTTCCGGAGTAGGTATATCTTTTGGCGCCGACAGAATTTATGATGCAATGCAAGAGATCAAACTTTTTCCCGAAAATTCCGGCATTACAACACAACTGTTTTTTGTGAACTTTGGCGCAAATGAAGAAAAGTATTGCCTGCCATTAATTGCAGAAGCAAGAAAAAAAGGTATCAACACTGAGTTATATCCTGATTCTGCTAAAATGAAGAAACAACTTGATTATGCAAACAGTAATAATATTCCTTATGTTGCAATAGTGGGATCAAATGAAATGAACTCAGGCATGATTGCTCTGAAGAACATGCATACAGGAGAGCAGATTAATATGAACTTTCAGGATTTAGTAAGTTACATAATTTCACGAAAATAATTTTTAACCTTGAATATCAGTTGGGCAAAGTCTTGCCTGTATGACTGTTTCCTGCCTACCAGACAGACAAGTATTGAATAATATCCGCCAACATGGCGGGATTGAAGTAGTTAAAATTACATTGCTGACAAAGCAACTTATCTAACAAAAGCACGTCTTATATTAAAAATTTACCATACTTTAATTTATCATATTATGAATTACTTGAAAATGTATATTGTTTTTCCTGTTGTGCTTTTATTGCCAACAGGATTGATCGCACAGAATGTCGTGAAACTTCCGCTTGCACAAAGTCTGTCGTTTGAGGAAAATAAAAAACAATGGAACCCTGATGTTCTTTATAAAACTGATATTCCGGGTGGCAGAATATTTCTGGAGAAAAATACAATTACCTATTCTTTATACAGTATTTCTGATCTTGAAAAAGGACACAATCATTCCCATACGTCAGAAAAGCCCGGAAAACCTGAAAAAGATTTTAAAATCCGATGCCATGCTTTTAAAGTAAAATTTTCAGGTGCAAATACCGATGTCGTGGTTAATGGAAAGGATAAAATGCAGAAGTATTCCAATTATTTTATCGGAAACGATTCTTCACGCTGGGCATCCTTTGTCGGAAATTACAAAACCGTCGAATATCATGATTTGTATAAGGGAATTGATCTTGAGGTCTATAGTTCCGGAAACAATTTTAAATATGAATTTATTGTAAATCCAAATACCGATCCATCTGATATCAGGATGGTTTATGAAGGTGCCGAAAAACTTACCCTCAACCAAGGAACTCTTGTTATAGCTACTTCTGTAACAGATGTGCTGGAAACAATCCCTTATGTTTACCAGGAAATAGATGGAGTAAAAAAAGAAATAAAATGCAGTTATATCCTTGTCGAAAATCAGGTTAGCTTTGATTTTCCGGAAGGCTATGATAAAAACTTCCCGCTCGTTATTGATCCTGTGGTAGTAGCTTCAACTTATTCCGGTTCTACGGCTGAAACTTGGGGCCATTGTGCAACTTATGACAATCAGGGTAATATCTATACCGGCGGCAGATGCTTTGGTCAGGGATATCCGGTAACAACAGGAGCTTTTCAAACAAGTTTTGCAGGTGATGTTGATATTGCAATAGGCAAACTGAATCCAACCGGCTCAGCTTTTATCTATGCTACATATATTGGCGGAACTTCTGACGAATATGCCCAAAGCATGATTACAGACAGTAATGGCGAATTATATATTTACGGAAGTTCCGCTTCAGCGGATTATCCTGTTACCGCGGGATGTTACGACAACAGCTTTAACGGCAGCTATGATATAGTACTGACCAAATTGAATTCGACCGGCTCTGCCTTGATGGGATCTACATATATGGGAGGCCAGGATATTGATGGGCTAAATGATATATCCTATAATTATGGTGATGAATTCAGAGGCGAAATTATTCTTGATGCAAATAATAATCCGCTGGTAGCAAGCTTTTCAAGTTCTTTCAATTTTCCTACTACTCCAGGCGCTTATGATCAATCATTCGATGGAGGACAGGATGGCGTAGTATTTAAAATGAACAGCAATCTTACATCACTTACATGGAGCACTTTTTTGGGTGGCTCCGGCGATGATGCCGCATTCGGACTTCAGATCAATTCTGTTGGCTATGTTTATGTTGTCGGAGGTACCGATGGTAATAATTTCCCGACTACGCCGGTAGTATTGCATCCTAATTTTCAGGGTGGCGATTACGATGGTTTTATTTGTATCCTTCAGGGTAACGGATCAGCTTTGATGGCTTCTACCTATTTTGGCACTTCTGAATTTGATGAATTATTTTTTGTGGATTTAGATGCAAATGATAATGTTTATGTTTTCGGACTTACCGAAGGTAATATTCCTCCAACTGTGGGAGTATATGCAAACCCGGGAAGTAGCCAGTTCATTACCAAACTCGACCCGACATTAAATACCGTTATTTATTCTACCTGTTTCGGATCCGGTACAATTAGTTATTATGCCGATTTTTCTCCAACGGCATTTCTTGTGGATATCTGTGAGAATGTTTATGCGGCAGGCTGGGGAGAAACTACCGGTTTTCCTGTAAGCCCGAATGCTGTGCAACCCACTACCGACGGTGAGGATTTTTATCTGATGGTGTTGAAAAAAGATGCTCTTTCATTATTGTATGCTACTTACTATGGCGATCCCAACGCTTTGGAACATGTTGATGGAGGTACCAGTCGCTTCGATAAGCAAGGTATTGTTTATGAGGCTGTATGCGCAGGAGGCTCACAGTTTCCTACAACTCCCGGAGCAGTTTCTGCTGTTAATAATACTGATTGGGATATTGCTGTATTTAAGATTGATTTCCAGCTTGGGCAGGTACTGGCTGATGCAAATGCATCTCCAAATGATACCGGCTGTGTTCCTTTCACTGTTAACTTTATAAATAATAGCAACGGTGTAAATTATTTATGGGATTTTGACGATGGGAGCCCTTTAAATACTCAAGTTTCACCTTCACATACTTTTTCTG
>JBAZOY010000113.1:0-5660 GCA_041648505.1 Syntrophales bacterium
TTTCCAGCACCCACATTTAGGGTTATTTTTTCAATTTCAATTCGTTTCATATCCATATTAATGACCTTGTACTGTTACTGCCGGATGTTCTTTACCGACGACAAATGTAGCACTTTTTTTTGTTTTGTATTCATTTCCTGTCTGAAGTTTAATGGTGACAGTTTCTGCATCCATTTCTACAATTTTTCCAATGCTTCCTTTTTGTTTTCCTTCTGTCAAGAATACTGTCATATTCTTTTCAAACGGAAGATGTTCGATGATTGCATTTTTCTTGAAATCAACGACAACAGAGTCGCCTACGTTGTATTTTTCATTTGTAATTGTGAAATTCTGCCCATCATTAAGGTTGAGCTGGAGTTTTTTTCCATGCATCATTGTTTTTCCAATGATTTTGCATACTTTGATTGCTGCTTCTTTTTCCGGAATTTTGATATACGCAATTTTTCCATTCTTGTCGAGTATGATTCTCAATGCTTCATTGATTTTCTGTATTTCGATAACATCCAAAAATCCCACTGGACTTCTGTGATCTGTTCTTTTTCTTCCATTGACTGAAATATCATTCTGCATGATTGCTTTGACTTCTTTTGTTGTCTTTGCATATCCTGCCATTTCAGTTAATAAGAGATTCAATGAAATGCACATATTTAATGGATGCCCGCTGGGGAATGGCCGTGCAATAAACTTTGTACTTTTTCGCTTGATATTCCATGATGCAGGCGCTGCCAGTCGTTTTAAATGTCTTTTCATGATATTCTCCTCAATGTTTCTTCTCTGCTTTTGTTTTCTTGATTCGTTTTTCTTCTTTTTCAAGAGCTATAAGCATGCAATTTGATACTTCCAGTGGAATACGTGCTTTTGAGCCGTCTTTTTTTGAGCATTCAATGCCTTCAACAAATATTTTTCCTCTTTTTAAGTCAACATCAACAACTTTTCCTTCTTTTTTCTTGAAATTGCCAACCATAATTCGCACTTTGTCATCTTTGTGAACAAGCAATTGGCGCGCGCCAACTTTTTTTCTTAATTCTTTTGACAAATGCATATGCATGAATTTGCTTAATATATGAAGCGGCGCATTTTTCTTATAGTTTCGCTGCTTTCGCGGCTTGATGCTTGCCTTCCATGCTGTAGACCATTCTTTCATTTTATTCTCCTATTTTTTTAGACAATGATTGTTGCAATCTTTGCAATTGCAGGCCATCGTTCGCATACTTCTTTTGGAATAGGACCTTTGATTAATGTTCCTTGTGGGTTTCCTTTGTTATCTTTGACAACAACTGCTGCATTATCTTCAAACTGCACACGAGTGCCATCTCGTCTTCTATACTCTTTTTTCTGTCGGATAACTACTGCCAGCACACTTTTCTTCTTCATCTCTGGCTTTCCTTTGACAACATTTGCCATGATCAGATCAGTTACTCCAGCTGCAGTGATCTTTCCTTTTGTTGTTTTTATCTTGTATGTGGTGTATAATCTTATTATTTTTGCACCGCTGTTGTCCACTACATCAAGCTCTGCACCAGAGGGTAGTGATCGTGTGATTCGTGCTTTCAGTCCTTTCATGATTATTCACTCACTTTTTCAACAATGATAAATGATTTCATTTTGCTGATTTTTCGCGTTTCCATAACATGTACAATATCATTTTCTTTTGCATTAATGCATTCAGGGTTATGAACCATTAATCGTGTTTTTCTTTTTTCAAATCGTTCGTATTTTGTCAATGGAACTCTGCGTTCAATTTCCATGATTGCATTTCTCTTGACTTTGACACTCACGATTTTTCCAGTCAACATTCTGCCGTGTACAACGCGCTCTCCATGAAATGGGCAGTTTTTATCTCCGCTGCATTCTTTTTCAGGCGCTTTGACGTCAATTCCAATGTTTCTTGTCATTTGTTTCAACCTTTTATTCGTTCATATGGTCTTTTTGTGATTGTGTTTCCATGAATTATTTTTTCACCGATTTTTATGGTCGCGCTGTTTTTGAGTATTATTTTTTTGTTTTCGAGGGTGATTGTGTTTTTTGTTTCGTTGATGACTTTTCCTTTTTTTCCTATTAAGCTTTTGTTTGTTGCATCAACAATTTCTATTGTTGCACCAATCAATTCCTTAACCATATTTTCTTTTTTCCTCAATAACTTCAATGGTTTCAGGAGTAAAACCAAGCTCTACAAGGTACTGCATGACTTTTTGTGCATGCTCTCCCTGCAACTCAATCATACCTTCTTTTGTAGTTCCACCACACGCAAGTTTAGACTTCAATGCTTTTGCAATGTCTTTGATGTCAATTTCCTTTGTGTCAATGCCTTCAACAATTGTGTATTTTTTGCCAAATTTTTTTCGTTCAATATATATAGTAATTTTTTGGCTCTCTTTTGCGATTGTCTCGCATACACAGAGTTCTTCTGGCAAGCCGCAGGTGGTACAAATTTTACTCATGCTTTTTGCGTAACCTCCTTTTGCTGTAACAATTGCAATATTCGTGCAATTGCTTTTCTTGTATTCTTGATTATGTAGGGGTTCTTCACTTGAGTTCCTCGTGCGATTTGTGCGCGTTCTTTAATGAGTTGCTGCTGAAGTTCACGGAGCTTTTCTTCAAGCTCTTTTTGTCCTAATTTTTGAAGGTCTGTTTTTTTCATGTGTAATCATCTATTTTGTCTTATTTATTTCTATGTTTTTTTCTACAGGAGCTTCTTCATGCTTCTCCTCAATCTTTTCTTCTTTTTTCTTTCGCTTTTTTTGTTTTTTCTCTTCTTTCTTTTCTTCGACTTTTTCTGGAAGTGGCGCAACTTCTTCAGGGGACCTTACTGTAATTCTGTCGGGTAAATCAATTTGCGGCATAATGCGCACTTGGATGCCTATTATTCCTGATTTGAGCTGCGCTGCACTATATGCTGTGCGAACACCTGAGATTGCAATCTCCCCGCTTTTTTTGAGATATCCTTGATAAAATCGCCACTTCTTTGCTCGTGCGCTTGGCACTTTTCCAGAGACAATAACTTCAATACCCAATGCACCTGCATTCATGACATCTTCAAGCACTTTATGCCCTATTGCCTTGAATCGTGCTGAGCCAAATCGCTCTAATGACATTGCAATTCGTTCTGCAATAATTCCTGCATCTAGATTAGGTTCAGTAATTTCATTGATTTCAATCTGCGGATTTTCAAGGTTGAACTTTTTCTTGAGCTGTCCTGTGAGTTTTTTGATACTTTGTCCTCTTTTTCCGACAATAAGTCCAGGGCGTGCTGCATTGACAACAATTTTTTCCCCTAGCGGTGTCATCTGGAGCTTAGAACTGCTCAAGCCGACCTGCTTCAAATTTTCCCGTATGAATTCCTGAATCTGAAATTCTTTTATTTTTTGTTCAACAATTTTTTTGTATCCCATTGTTTAATCACTTTTTTTTGTCTAGTTTTTCTTTCTGAGCTTTTTCTTGCAATACTATTTCAATATGCGTTCGCTTCATCTTTGTTCCGCGTTGTCGTCCATAATGAAAAGGGGTTGGTGCTTTCTGCGCATTACAGTGAATGATATACAAATTGCCTGTGTTTAATCCTTTGACTTGTGCATTTGCTTCAGCTGATTTGAGCAATGCAAGAATTTCTGTTGATGCATTGATTGGATATCGTCCAGGACCCATACCTGGTCTATGACCAACATTCCAATTGAATCGTGTAAATGGAACTGCACGCTTCATTGCAATAACTTCTGTCAAGAGTTGCTTTGCTTGCTTCAATGATCTATCCTTTATCCATTTGCAGATTTCTACACTCTGCTTTTTTGAGATGGAAAGATCTCTGCCAACAACTCGTGCCATAAGCTCTTTGTTGTATGCGCTGAATGCGTATTTTAGTCCCATATGTGTTACCTTTTGTTTTTATTTCACTGATAATGATGCACTGGATTTTGTTGCGCCGATACCTGGTGCGTTGTGCGAAACTCGTGAACGAGTCAATGCAAATTCACCAAGGCGGTGGCCAATCATTTCTGCAGTCATTTCTACATCTTTAAATTCCTTTCCTGTGTGGATTGAAATCATTCTGCCAATCATTAGCGGCAAAATTACCATATCTCTACAATGTGTTTCAATCTTCTTTGATTTTGACTGGAGTTTATCGAGGAATGCTTTTTCTGCTTCTGTAAACCCTCTTTTTATTTTTCTTCTTTCTCGTGACGGAAGCAAAAGAGCTACTTCTTTTAGGCTCATTTTTTTGAGATCATCCAATGTTTTTCCTCGATATTTGAATTCTTTCAGTGCCACAATAGTTTCGTTTATTGGACCCGAGGTGCGACATTCGCTCACTTTCGTTCGCTCAGTCCCACTAACTCATCCTTTTAAACGACCTCCATGTTGTTTACCTATTCTTTCGACCTGTTCTTCGTGGTCGTATCTTACCAATTTTAGCGCCAGGTGGTGCATATCTTCTTGCAATATCTGGCTTGTTCTTCTTGCTTGAACGAGCGCCACCATGTGGATGTTCAACTGCGTTCTGTGATTGTCCTGAAACAACTGGCCATAGTTTTGCACTTGCTTTCAACTTATGATACATTGTTCCTGCTTTCATAATTGGTTTTTCTGTTCTGCCACCGCCTGCAACAATACCAATAGTTGCTCGGCAGTTTTCATTGAACTGTTTTTCTTTTTTTGATGGAAGCATAACTGTAACTGCTGTTCCTTGTCTGCTCAGAACTTTTGCAAAGACGCCGCCGCTTCGTGCGAATTTTCCACCATCTCCTGGAACTCCTTCTATATTATAAATCAAGGTTCCTTCTGGAATATCTTTGAGTGTGAGTGTTGAACCGATTTCTTTGTTCTCAGTATTATATTCAATTATTTGATTGACGCATACTCCTTCTGGTGCAATGGTCAACTGTTCTTCGCCATTTTCCCATTTGACTGTCATT
Source organism: Syntrophales bacterium (assembly GCA_041648505.1). Classification (GTDB taxonomy): domain Bacteria; phylum Desulfobacterota; class Syntrophia; order Syntrophales; family CG2-30-49-12; genus JBAZOY01. Next base: position 4,911 of record JBAZOY010000113.1, read on the forward strand.
AAAGGAGCTGTATGGCCGCTGCAGTGAAGCAGATTTGTTATTTTTCCTTTTCCTGACTGCAGATTCATGGAAAGCTGTTTTGCTCTTCCAACATATTTATGGCTTGGACTAAGGAAAGCTGGTGAGCCTTTTCCGCGTCTCTGAACTGTTAGTCGTTTTCCCACAATAGTTTCGTTTTTATCAAACGACCTCCATTTAAATCAATCCTAATTGTGTTGCAACATCAATTGCAGGTGTTTCTGCAGTTAATCGCACGTATGCTCGCTTTGTTCCTTGAGGAGTAATTGCAGTATTTACTCTTGCAACCTTTACATTATACAACATTTCTACTGCTTTTTTGATATCTGTTTTTTTTGCTCTTCGTATTACTTCAAATGTTATAGTATTATCTGATTCGATCATACGAATCGCTTTTTCTGTTGCAAGTGGGAATTTGATTATTGTTTCCATTCAATAGTTTCGTTTATTGGACCCGAGGTGCGACCTTCGCTCACTTTCGTTCGCTCAGTCCCACTAACTCATCCTTGTTAAACGGCCTCCATTTTTGTCTCACATAAATAATTTTTCTTTTGTAATCTTTTCTATTGCTGCTTCTGTAAATAATGTTAATCGTCCAGGTTTGATGCTTGGTGCAAGCATTTCTCCATTGAGATATTTTACTGCTGCGACATCAATCCCAGGAATTGATCTTGCTGCATTTTGAAGTTTACATGGTCCAGAAACGACGATGAGCGGACCTTTTGCTTTTTT